>CAZBJQ010000015.1:0-30440 GCA_964492235.1 uncultured Anaerolineaceae bacterium
CGACTGCAAGCCGCAGGTGCAGAGCATGCGCGTGCTACAATCGTTCGTATGCGCCTCCTGGGCAGGATGCCAACGGCGGCCATCCTGGCGGCTCTTTGGCTCGGTTTGCTGCCTGCTGCTTCCGGTCAGGCGCAGGCGCCGGTTCAGGTTGACCTCGCCCCGCCGGACACCTCCCGCTTCCCCGAGATCGTTCTGTATCTGACCGTACGCTCTGCCGCCGGCAGCGAGACTCCGGTTCTGGCACCCCAAGACTTCGTGATTCTAGAGGATCAGCTCGAGCGGCCAGTGACCTCGCTCGAAACGGTCGAGACTGATCTTGACCTGTGTGTGGTGATCAACACGACCACGGGGATGGGTGTGCGGGATGCCAGCGGCCGGAGCCGCCTGGATCAGGTAGGCGAAGCCCTTGTCCACTGGTGGTCGGACCCCCTTTCGACGCGCTTCGGGACCGACAGCTACACACTCATCACCCGGGAGGGCACACTGCTCGAAAGGGTGCCGGCTGCGGCCGAACTGGCATCCACGATGGATTACCTGTCCCCGAACTTGGCCGAGGTCGACTCGGCTCTTGACCTGTTGGCACGGGTCCTGGAGGAGAACGGGCCTGGTGTAGCACCGGGCTCGCCTCGGCCGCTGGTGTTTATCACGTCTTTTGTGGACGTCACCGGGGACCCCAGCCTGGCAGATGTTCTGGGCGCTGCCCAAGAGGCATCCACCATCCTCTATCCCGTGATCGTGGGCCCGGCCTCGCTCCGCGACGAACCCGCCCTTGCCGCCTGGCGCGATCTGGCGCAGCAAACTGGAGGCAGCCTGGTCGTGCTTGATCCGGCCGGAGGAATGGATGACCTGGCGCGTGAACTGGATCGCCTGCATGCTCGCTACCGGTTGACCTACCCTTCGGCGGTCTCTACCCAGGGCGCACACGCCGTCCAGGTTCGAGTTGTCAACGAGGCCATCGATGTCGTATCTCCGGTACGGACCTTCCGCGCCGAAGTCCTGCCACCCGAGGTGGTCTTTGTCTCCCCGCCCGCAACCCTGCCACTGACTCCGATGGAGCCCGGTGATGTTCCTGGCGACGGCCAGGCCCCGACCGTTGAACTTCCCCTGTTGATTACGTTTCCAGACCGGCATCCACGCCTGATTGTGCAGACCGACTTACTGGTGGACGGTGCGCTGGCCACCTCGAAAGTCCAGCCTCCGTATGATGTTGTCGAGTGGACCCTGGACCCACAGGTGGTTGCGGGCGGACACACTCTTCAGGCTGTCGTTGTGGACAGCCTGGGATTGCGGGCCGAATCCGAGCCGCACACGCTTCGCCTGGTGACGACCAGAGCACCCAGCATCCTCGAGACCCGGCCCTGGCTCATCGGGCTGATGACCTTCCTGCTGGTGGCGGTGGCCGCCACGCTGGGATTGCTCCCCCGATTGGTGTCGCGCCCACGCGCACCAGCTGGCGGACGGACTGCCTTGCCACGGCTGCGGCGAGCCACACTATCGCCGCCGGATGCGGACCAGGCGGAGGCGACCCTGGAGCCGGAAGAAGACGACCTGGGGCCTATCGTGCTCACCGGCATGGATGTCACCTTCGGCCGGGACGCCTCACTGGCCACCCACATTCTGCTCGACCCCTCGGTGAGTCCGGTTCACGCCCGGCTGATCCGTCAGGTGAATGGCCGCTATTTGCTCCGCGATCAGGACTCGCTGGCCGGCACCTGGGTCAACCACGAACCCGTTCCACCGGGTGGCATCCTGCTCGAGCATTGCGATCTTGTGCACTTCGGGCGTATCGGATACCGTTTTCGCCTAGCGCAGGACCCCGGCGCCCGCCAGATCACCGTCACACCCCTCGGCGAGAGTGGCATGGCTCCTGCAGCCGGGTTCCCCAGCCCATGATTCGCACCGAGACGCCTCACCTGATCGGCGCCGCCCGCACCCACCCGGGCGAGACAGGGAAGAACAACGAGGACAGCCTGTTTCTCGGCAGCTTCCGGCTTGAGCGCGACCATCGTCCGGCGATGCTGGCGGTTGTTGCCGACGGGATCGGCGGACACCACGGCGGCGAAGTCGCTTCGCAGTTGACCGTGGACGTGGTTGTGGGGATCCTTTCGGCCTTCACCGGTCGCGAGCCGGTGTCGCACATGCGCAGTGCGATCACCCAGGCCAGCCGGCAGGTGCTGCGGGTGGCTCAGGAGAATCCATCGTTGGAGGGCATGGGTTCGACGATTGCCCTCGCCTGGGTGCTGGGCGACCGCCTGTATGGAGCATCGGTCGGTGACACCCGGATGTACCTGCTGCAAGACGGAAGCCTGCATCAGCTCACGACGGATCACACCTGGGTACAGGAAGCCATCGACCACGAGGTGATCACTGCCGACGAGGCACAGGATCATCCGCACGCGCACGTTCTGCGCCGCTATATCGGCAGCCTGCTGGATGTGGAGCCCGATCTGCGCCTTCGTCTCACGCCGGAAGAGGACGACGCCGAGTCGCTCGGCAACCAGGGGTTTAGGCTGAAACCGGGGAGCGAGGTCTTGCTCTGTTCCGACGGCCTGACCGACTTGGTTCGGTCCTCCGAGATCGAGCGCACACTCGTGGCGCAGTCGCCCGAACCTGCAGCCGATGCCCTGGTGGAACTGGCGCGAGCCCGGGGCGGCCACGACAACATCAGCGTCATCATCCTGGCGGTGCCGCCGCCAGTGCGCTCGGCTCGCAAGCACGTTTCCGTGCGCTGGCTGCTGGCGCTGGTAATCTCGATTCCCTTGCTGGTGATCTTGACGGGTTTCGCCGTCGGAGCGCTGACGCTGCTTGGGCTTTGGCCTTGGTAGCTCGCATGGCAAGGCCGAGTGACGGATGAAGATGGCAAGCGCCGCCTGCCCGCTTCAATTCGGGTGGCGCTCCAGCCGGATGCGGTAGATGTTGCGTGCCACGCCGCCCAACCGGTACTTGTAGTCCTCGCCGCCGCGCAAGAAATCCGCCTCGCGCCGTCCGTCGTCAATCGCCCGCTGGATGAGCCGGCCGGTCAGCACCCAGCCCGGGGACAGTTCGCTGTGGGCGGGGTTCAGACATGAGTTGTAGATCCACAACCGGTCTGCATAGTCGAAGTAGATGTAGCCCGCCGAGGCCTGTCCTCCGACTTCGAGAAAGGCCAGGCGCAGCCAGCCCTGATCCCTGGCCTCGACGGCCAGCCGCCGGAAATGCTGATGCATCGACTCCGTTAGAAAGTGGGACTTCTGCGGATCCAGCCGCATCAGGCCCAGGAAGGTCTCCATCGCCGGCTCGATCTCCGCGGGCTGATCCACCCAGTGCAGTCGAACCCCGGCCTCGTGCGAGTCCGCCCGCCGCATCTTGCGCCGCAACTCGTGCCGCTGCTTCTTGTCGAGCCTCTGCAGGTAGTCCTCCCAGCTGCCCGCAAGGTTGACGACGGGACACGGCTGGAGTCTTTCCTGCTCGACCCCCCATCCCAGGCGTCCGGCACCTTCCGCCAGCTCTTGCCGGCTCGGTGACGACTCCGGCAGGTTGTACAGCTCGACCGCGGTCCAGGCGTCCTGCGCCTGCCCGCTCAGATAGTCGAGCAAGCCGGAGATGAAATCCGCGACCTCTTCCCGCGCCACCAGGACATCCAGGTAGTCCGAGATCTCATGGCTTCCCAACAGATGCAGCGCCGGACCTCTTTCCGTCTGCAGCCGGAAGAGGGGCGCGATTCCAACCAGTCGTCCGGAGGTGTGTCGCCCGGTCACAATCCACAGTTCGCCCGCGGGCCACTCTCCTCCCCCCAGGGTCGCCCACCAGGCGCGGGCGTACTCATGGCGCAGGAAGGGTACGTTCGTGATGGATGCGGCGAGCAGGTGGTTCCACTCAGACGCCAGCCCGTTGAAGGCTTCGGGGGTGCGGATCAACTCAAAGAGCATCGGTGTGCCGGCCGCGGATTGTACCAGTCCGTGGCACGATCCATGCTGTGATTGCGGCGCGAGGACCGTGTATGTACAATAGCCCCATGAGCAGGGCCTTTGAAGCCGACGTCGCACTGATCCACATTGCCGCCGGCAGCCTGCGTGTCACTCCGCCTCCAGGGTCGCTCGCCCAAATACCGCCCAGGCGCCCAGCCCGCGGTCGTGCTGACGACCTGTACTTCGTGACCCTGGCGACCGGCGCCGGCCAGCCCGTGACCTCCGGGCTGGTGGACCATCTGGCACATCTCGCTGCCCGGCTGTTCTACGCCACACCCGGCGCCATTACCACCGCCTTGCGCGAAGCGGCCGGAGAGGTCAATGACCATCTCGTCAACCTGGCACGCGCCAGCGGCGACGTGATCGATGGCTCCCTGGTTCAAGGCGTCCTGCGTGGGCGGGATCTGTACGTGGCCCAATCCGGGCCGGGTCAGGCGCTGCTGATCCGGAACAGCCAGCTAACCCGCTTCGCCTCCCTCGAGGCCGAACGCAAGCCTCTGGGACAAACGGCTTCCCCGTTCCTCGGATTCCAGCATCTCGAGGTGTCAGCGGACGACCTGGTGATCCTGACCGCAAGCAGCAGCATCGCCGCCTGGCCCGATGGCGTCCTCTCCGGCATGAGCGGCCTGACACCTGAGCAGGCCCTGGAGCGATTGGGGGCCGGTTCGACTCAGGACCTGACTGGCGTGTTCATGCGTATCGCTGCCCCGGGGCAGACGGTGATCTCCCCGCCTGCCGCAGCGGCGGGTGAGGCGCCGGGAGTGGCGCCCATTCCTGCGGACGACTCGGTTCGGGCACGGCGGGCGCTGCCCCGCAGTGGGCGCGGCATGGCCCGGCCGCACGCGCGGCGAACTCAGCCTGGGCTGTCGCGTTTCGGCATGGCATGGGCCCGATTCCGATCGCGCGCCAAGATGGCGTGGAATGCCGTCGCCCTTACGCTCACCCGTTGGATCACCCGATTGGCTCCCGGTCTGGCTGAGCCTACGCGCCCCGGCATGTTCCCTCCAACGCTGCTCGCGGCGACGGCGGTCGCCGTGCCGATCTTCGTCGTGGCGGTCGTCAGCGTGGTCTACTTCCGCAGCGGACGCAACGAGCAGTTTCAGTCCTACCTGCTGCAGGCGCAGGCGGCAGTCATCACCGCCAAGCTCGAAGCCAACCCTCAGGTAGCGATCATCGCCTGGGACCAGGCGTCCGATCTTCTGGCCCAGGCCGCACGCTACGGCGACAGCCAGGACCTGCAGATCCTGCAGACCCAAGTCCAGACGGAACGCGACAAACTCAAGCTTATCTATCCCACCGAGTTCTACCCGGCGGTCAGCGGCGGGTTCGGCGCTGGCGCCAAACCGGCGGCACTGGCGGCCTCGGCGACCGACTTGTACCTCTTGGACCGCGGGACGGAGACGGTTTGGCACACCTGGTCGACGGGTCGTGGCTACGAGATCGACCGCGACTTCGAGTGCTATGGCAGCACCCGTGTCGCGGACTTCGTCGAGCCGGTGGATCTGGCGCTGCAGAGCGCTCCCGGCGCCCTGGGAACGGAGGGGGTGGTTGTCGTCGACGCCGATGGCACGGTGATGTACTGCGCTCCCGGTGTCTCGCCGGTCGTCACCCAACTGGCCCAGCCGGAAGTGGGATGGCGCGCCATCCAGGCCATCGACGTCTTCCAGGACCAGCTGTACGTGCTGGATCCGTCGGCCAATTCCATCTGGGTGTTCGACGCCTCGGACGGGCTCTTCAGCGGGAGCCCCGGCCGGTTTTTCGCTGATGCCGTGCCGGACCTGACCGGGGCGATCGATCTGGAAATGGCCCAGGATGAGCTCTTCATTCTGCATGTCGACGGACACCTCTCTCGCTGCCGAGACAACAATGGTTCGACCGAGTGCGAGGAGGGCCTGCGTTTCACGGATGACCGCGCCGAGTTCGAGCCAACCGACCGGATCCCGGACGCCGAGCCCGTGGCCATGGTGTATGCTCCGCCGCCAGAGCCTTCACTGTACTTCCTGGATGCCCTCAGCGGAGACGTCTTCCACTACAGCATGCGGCTGGTCTATCAGGGGCGGTATCAAGCCGATCCGCCGCTCAAAGGCAATCCGACTGCAATCACATTCGGCCCGCCGGGAGATCTGTTCATCGCCGTCGGCCCGCAGGTGTACTACGCGCAGCCCCAGCGCTGAGCGCTGCTTTGACAGTCCATCCTCGGCGGGCTAGAATTCCGCCCACAGGTTTCCCCAGGAGGCCGTAGCGTGAGTCGTTGGCCCGGCAAGTACGTCATCGGCCTGACGGGCAACATCGCCACCGGCAAGAGCGTTGTCCGCAAGATGCTGGAACACCTCGGCGCCTACGGTATCGATGCCGACGCGCTCGCTCATCGCGCCATGGCCAAGGGAGCGCCCGGCTACCCGCTGATTGTCAAGACCTTCGGTGAGTGGATCCTGGATGAAGAAGGCCAGATCGATCGCGCCCGCATGGCCAAGATTGCCTTCTCCGACCCCGGCGTTCTCGAGAAGCTGGAAGCCATCGTCCATCCGCTTGTCGCCCATGCCGTCGACCTGTTGATCCAGCGCTCCAAGCACGGCGTGGTAGTGATCGAGGCTATCAAGTTGCTCGAGTCGGACATGGTGGCCGGCTGCGACACGATCTGGGTCGTCGACGCGCCAGAGCCGGTGCAGGTCAACCGGCTCGTCGAGAAGCGAAGCATGGCGGAAGGCGCGGCGCGCCAGCGGATTGCTGCCCAGCCGCCGCAATCGCTCAAGCTGCGCTCGGCCAAGGTGGTCATCCGCAACAACGGATCCTTCGAGGAAACCTGGGAGCAGGTGCAGACCGCGTGGTCCAAGCTACCGAAGGCCGAAGAGCCGTTACTCCCCTCCCCGCCCCCGCTTAGGCCGGGACAAATCGCAGTCCGCCGCGGACGACCGCAGGATGCCGATGAGATCGCCCGCTTCATTACACGGGTGACCCACGGCCGCCGTCGGATGACGCGGGCGGATGTCATGGCGGCATTCGGCGAAAAGGCATACTTCATGGTCGAGCGCGACAAGAAGCTGACCGGCGTTGCCGGCTGGCAGGTCGAGAACCTGGTGACCCGAATCGATGAGCTGTACTTCGAGCCCGGCCTGCCTCTCGACCAGGCCATTCCTGCACTGATGGAAGCGGTCGAGACCGCCTCGGGGGAGCTGCAGAGCGAGGCCAGCCTGCTCTTTCTCCCGCCGTACCTGGCGCAGCACGTCGGTGCCTGGCGGGCCGTCGGCTACAAGCCACAGACCATCCCGGCGCTGGGCGTACGTGCCTGGCAGGAAGCGGCGGTGGAGTCGATGCCGCGCGGCGCGTCCCTGTGGTTCAAGCGCCTGCGGGAGGACCGGGTGCTGCGGCCACTCTAGAAGCTTGCCGTTTCGGGGGCCTGAGTCATCCCCGTCGATGAGCGAACAGTGGGGCTGTCCCAAGAGGGGCAGCCCGATTCGCGTTCAAGGGGGGAATGCCTGCCATCTGGGGCGTCAAAGAGGGAAGCCACAATCGAGTCGCATTCAGACAACCGCGAGCGCAGGAGAGACTACAGGCCGGGTGGCTTCGAGCCCAGCCAGTTGGTCTTCGACACCGCTTGGGACGAATTCCGATGCCGGGGGGACGACGGGTGGCATATCCCTACCGCCAGGACCACACGACACCCAACGGGTACCGCAGCCAGCGCCGGCACTCCGGATGCGAGAGTTGCCGGGGCTGAAGCTGGAGGCGGGCTTGCCCACAGGCAGCTGGCAGCCGCCGGGTCCAGGTGAAGCTCTCCCTGGAGGAGATGAAGGCCAGGGTCCGGGACAATCTGCAATTCGGGCAGGGTCGGGTGCTGCGAGCATGCTGGCCGGTGGAGGCTGAGAGGCTTTTCGGGCGGCTGCAACACAACTGTGTGTTCCGCCGCTTCCGGCTGGCACGCTTGCCGAAGGTGAGTGTCGAATGGGGCCTGGTCTGTATCGCCGATCATCGGACGAGAATGGCCGCCTTACGCTCCCCCCTCCCTGCTGACCCTTCGAGCCGACCCCCGGCAGACAAAGCTCGAGGCTGCCCAAGAAGGTAGCTTGGGCAGCCTCGAGTTTCCCCGTTTGACCGGATTCGAACCGGTTACCACCAGACGCGAAACGAATCGCGGGTCTCCGCCTGCAGCCCCTGGAACACCGCCCAGGCCTGCAGTTCCACGTTGCTGCCTGGCACCTGGCGGGCAAATTCGAGGGTGATGCGGGTCAGCCCTTCGGCATCGGTCAACGGAAGAAGGAAATTGCGCGATTCGGAGGGGTAGCGGACGGCCAGCGTTACCGAGGCCCCTTCCACGGGCAGGCCGTTCTGGTCCCGGACGAGCACCAGCACTTGCTCGGTGTCGTCGGGTTTGACGACGGACTTCGACAGCGCCACATCCGGTTCCAGGCTGAGGACACGGTACGCTGACGGGTCATCGGGCAGGCGCGGGGTCAGCAGGCTGGCGCTCAGGCCGGACCGTTCGAAATGCATCCGCCCCAGAGGGGCAAACACCACCTGGCCGGCAGGCGCAAGGTCCGGATGCCAATCGAGGCGGAACGCCTGCAAGTATTGGACGAGCCGGCCTGCCTCCAGCTTGAAGTCGGAGATCGGCAGACCGAGAACCTCCGGGCCGCCGTGCTCCTGGTAGGAGTCGAGGAAGGCATAGCAGATGGAATGGCCCGTTGTCTCGTAGTGGCGGCAGCCTGGCTCGATCCAGGCCAGGGGCGGCGGGTGCCGTCGGGGCGGATCGCCTCCCCCCATCAGCTCCCCCAGCGGGCTGAGCGTCACGGTGAGGGCGCCGCGATCCTCCCTCCTCCTTTCCAGGCAGGCATTCTCAAAGTACTGCTGCAACTGGCCCGTGGCCGGGTTGACGAACGAGTCGGTGATCGGGTATCCGAGCACGGCGACACCGCCGTGATCGTCGAAGAACGAGGCGAAGGCGGGATCCAGGGAGTGCCCGGTCTCGGGAAAATACCGCTCGGGTACTTGCGCCGATGCGGGCAGGAAGGCGAACGCGCCTGCCAGCGCGAGGCAAAGGCTAACGACCTGCCGGACCGGAATGAACTTCCACTTCATCGGAGCCCAACTGTAGGCACGCCGCCGGAGCTTGTCAAGCTACATCGGCAGCATCCACGGCCCACGCCGGCTTTCGACCCTAGGTTGCACATCGGCCCCGACCGGTATGGCGCATGAGCGCAGGCCTCCTTCCGCCGCGCCGCGGTCCGCCTGCAAGCAGTCCCCCTCCGAATCACCTTTCGTCACCGAGGCGGATTCGCAGGTACGAATCGTATCGATGCGGGCTGATCTCGCCTCGCTCGACGGCCCGCGTGACGGCGCAATTCGGCTCGTGCATGTGGGTGCAGTCGCTGAAGGCACACCCCGCAACCCGGTCGCGGATCTCGGGGAAGTAGCCATCCACTTCCTCCGGCTCGATGTCCCAAAGGGCAAAGGCCTTCAGCCCCGGAGTATCTGCGATGTAGCCCCCTTCGGAGAGGGGAAGCAGCTCAGCAACCACCGTGCTGTGCCTTCCCTCCCGGGTCGCCTGGCTGATCTCCAGGGTCTTTCGCCCGAGGCCCGGCTGAATGCGGTTGAGCAGGCTGGTCTTGCCGACACCCGAAGGGCCGGCCAACACCGAGATCCGCCCGCGCAGCGCCGCCCGCAGTTGTTTCACTCCGGCTCCGGTCATGGCCGACGTCAGGAACACCGGATAGCCGACCCGTTCGTAGTCGGAGAAGAATTCCCGGACATCTCCCTTGTGCACCAGATCGATCTTGTTGGCGCAGATGATCGCCGGAATCCCCTCGCGTTCGGCAGCAACCAGCAGGCGATCCAACGTGCGCGGGTTGGGCTCGGGATCGGCGCAGGCAAGCACGAACACGGCCTGGTCCGGATTGGCCAGGATCACCTGCTCGACCTTCCGCCCGGGATCGGTGCGGGACAACACCTTTGAGCGCGGTTCGACCGAGTCGATCATGGCGGTGCCGTCGTGGACCAGCCGGATGTGGACGCGATCGCCGACGGCCACGAGATTGCCGCCGCGGCGCGCCTTCTTCAGGCGCCCGCGCACCTTGGCCACGAATCGGCCGCGGTCAGTGTCGATCTCGTAGAACCCAGCCTGCGATCGGACGACTCGTCCAGCGAGGAGTTCCGAAGGAGGCATCGACGAGCTGATGACGGGAGCCTGGCCCTCCGCCGGGGAGGGAATTGAAGACGTGGGGACGGGCCCAATGGCCTTACCACCGTCGAGGTGCGACGCCTTGCGGATAGGTGGGGTCTTCAAGAGGCTCCTACGGGGTCGGCGTGGCCTCCGGCGTTGGTTCCCCGGGCTCAGGTGTCGGCGTCTCGACCCGCGGGACCCCGATCTGTTCCTCCCAGCGATAGAGCGAGCGTGGGGCGCCGAAGAAGTAAGATTCCACCACCCGGCGGAAGATCGGCGCTGCCCATTCCGAGCCCTCACCCTGATTCTCGACCAGGACTGCCACGGCGATGTCCGGCTTGTCTTCTCGGCCCTCATCGGTGTATCCAGCGAACCAGGCATGGGGATCTTCAATGCCGCTCTCGGCCGTGCCTGTCTTACCGGCGATATTCAGATTGAGGCCCAGGAAGGCCCGGCGTGCCGTGCCGCGATCGGCGCGGATCACCTGCGTCATTCCCTGTTGAATGGCTGCCAGCGTCTCTGGTTTGAGCGTAAGAGACCCTACCGCCTCCGGCTGCCCCTGGTAGCTCACGTCGCCCTCGGCGCTCTGGATTCGGTCCACCAGGTACGGCCTGTATAGCGTGCCGCCGTTGCCGATGGCGGCGACAAAGCGTGCAACTTGGAGCGGGGTAACGTTCAATGACGCCTGCCCGATGGCCAGCTGCACCGCATCGCCTGCGTTCCATTCCTCGCCCAGGTTCTGCAGTTTCCACTCCGGGTCAGGCAGCAGTCCAGCTGAATCCCCCGTCTCAAGCCCGGTGGAGGCTCCCAGCCCGAAGGCGCGAGCCATGTCCACCAGCGCCGTCGGCAGGCCTCGGTTGAACAGGTCCAACCCGATGTGCCAGAAGTAGGGGTTGCATGAACGCTCGAGGCCTTGAACCAGCGTCACCTCGCCGTGATCCGGCAACTCCTTGGCAACCGTCCAATCGTAGAACACCTTCCCCGGCAGTTCGCGGAACTCGCCGTCACAGACGTAGGTCGAGTCCGGGGTGTAGTACCCGGACTCCAGTGCCGCGGCCATAGTGATGATCTTGAAGACCGAACCCAGCGGATAGCCGCTGATCGCAGCGCGGTCCACCAGCGGATTGCGCTGGTCGTTCAGGAGAAAGTTCAGACCGGCGCCGCTGTTCGGGTTCCGGCTGTCGAACAAGTTGGGATTGAAGCCGGGCGACGACGCCATAGCCAGCACTTTCCCGGTGTCGCGCTCGAGAACGACCACGGCCCCGCGGAACTCGGCGATCGCATCCTGCACCTGCCGCTGTAGCTCGCGGTCCAACGTCGTGTACACCGCTTGTGGCAGCTCGGGGTCCTGCCCGCCAAGCTCACTGAGGATGTTGCCGTCGGCATCTGTCAGGAACAGCGTGCCGCCCGGCTTGCCGCGCAGCGGACCCTCGTAGACTTGCTCCAGCCCGGTCTGGCCGACGAATTCATCTCGCCGGTAACCACGACTCAGGTAGTCGCCCAATTGCTCCTGCCGAATCTGAGCAACATAGCCGGCGGCATGCGGCGCCAGTCCGCCGTTCAGATAGAACCGGCTGGGATAGACCTGCCAGCCCGTCCCGCCGGCGGACTCCAGCGTCCCCTGCACCCGCTGGAAATCCTCCAGCGAGGTTTCGCCGATCGGGACCAGGAAGTCCGTCCCACGGAAGGGCTCGTACTCCGCCTGGATGCTCTCCGAGCGCCGATCGAACAGGCGGCTGAGGGCGCGCAGCATCGCCGACTCGGCATCCTCGTCTCCGATCTGGCTGGGGACCACATACAATCCCACCACGTCGGTCTGCGTCGCCAGGGCCAGGTCGTTGCGGTCATATATGTTGGCGCGAGTCGGAAGGGCAAAGTCGACGTACAGGTTGTTCCCGCCCGCCAGCTCCGGCAGGATCGTCCCGTCCGTCCAGGCGACCTTCCAGACATCATCCACACGCTTGAGGTCCATCCCGGTCTCACGGACGATATCACCCGCCGCACTGCTGTGCAGGATGACGCGGTAACGTACCTGTGACTCGCGGGGATTGATCAGCGAGGAGACGATTTCGTACTCGATCCGGTCGATGGCTCCGCTTTGCCGGATCTGCTCATAGCGGGCGATGAAGTCCTCCCGGCTCAAGCCATCCGTGGTAAGCGGACTGAGCATCGCGTACATGTCTTCGTAGCGCGCTTCGCGCCAGGCATCCAGGAATTCCCGCGCCGCCTGCTCGGGATCCGGAGCGGCGAACGAGGTCACGGCCGGCGGCGGGAGCGTCGGCGTCGAAGCCGGAGATGCCGGAGAGGCCCGGCCGCAGCCGGCCAGCAAGGTGATCGCTCCCAGCGCGACCCAGGACGCACGCCGCACGCTGTTCAGGTCAGTATCTCCTCGTACACCGGACAGACATAGCTCAGGTGCTGCTGGCAGGCGGTAGGGACATCCAACGGCGCGGGCTGGTTCATGCGCCGCATGGCACGGACCAAGTGGCACAACGGCAGCCCCATGACGTTGGCAAAGCAGTCCCGGAACGTGTTAGGTACGACAGGATCGAATTCCCTGTCCTGTATGCCGTAGGCGCCGGCCTTGTCTCGCGGCGACCCACCCCCCAGGTAGGCATCCATCTCGTCATCCGAGTAGATGCGCATCTCAACCGCCGACTCGCACAACTCGGTGAGGGGTTCATCCAACCCCGGCCCGAGCACAGCCAGGCCGGTCACGACCCGATGGGCCCGTCCACGCAAGTGCCGGAGCATCCGGCGAGCCTCAGCATTGTCCTTTGGCTTCCCCAGCACCTGTCCGTCGAACACAACCAGCGTATCGGCGGCTACGACGATCCCGGGCTCAACCTCCCGTCGCCAGGCGGACATGGCCTTCTCCCCCGCCAGCCGGAGTGCCTGTTCCTCGGCCGGTTCGTCCGGTAGCGGCGCCTCGTCAATATCGGTCGCCACGGCCTCGAAAGCCCACCCCGTCAGCCGTAGCAACTTCGCCCGGCGGGGCGAGGCCGAGGCCAGAATCAGGCGAATCTGCGGGGAAATGTGCATACAACCGTGGCTTCGTGTGACCCGGGCCATCATATCACAGCGGGTCCTGTGGGCATCTGAGCGCTGACTGAGAGTGAAAGCCGGGGTCGGCGCCGTGCTAGAATGACCGTCTCGACTCCCTGCTGGGTGGTTCACGGCAAGCCGCTCCTCTAGCAGGCGGGGCCCCGGTCCCGCCAGTGGGCAGCCGGATCCAGGCTGCCATCCGCGCCGAAAGACGGCTTTGTTGACGCCCGAAGGTCGGAGACCCATCGGCGACCAATCCGGACGGCCGCCCAACCTCGCCTACCTCGCCATCAGCCTGGGCATCCTGGCTCTCGGCTTCTCCGCGCTGTTCGTCCGCTGGGCGGCTGCGCCCGGACCCGTCACCGGGTTCTACCGCATGGCCCTGGCCAGCCTGATCCTCACCCCGCTCGCCCTGCGCCGCCCCCTTGGTTCTATCCGCCGCTGGCCACGCCGGGGTGTGATGCTGGCGCTGCTGGCCGGGCTGTCGCTCTCGGTTGACATCGCTCTGTGGAACACCGCAGTTGGGCTGACTTCGGCCGCTAACGCTACGTTGTTCGCCAACACGGCGCCCCTGTGGGTTGCCCTGGTGGCCTGGCTGGCGTTGGGCGAGCGCCTGCGGCCGCTCTTCTGGCTCGGGCTGGCGCTGACGCTGTTCGGCGCAGCCGCCGTTGCGGGCGCGGACTTCCGCTCCCATTCCGGCCTTGGTTGGGGGGACCTGCTGGCGATTATGGCCAGCTTCTTCTATGCGGGCTACTACCTGCTCACCCAGATGGGTCGTCGCCATCTGCGGTCGGCCTCGTACGTCTGGCTGGCCGGACTGGCCTCGTCGGCCAGCCTGCTGGCCATCAGCCTGGCGATGGGCTTCCCTCTGACCGGTTACCCCCTGCCGACCTACCTGGCTTTTGCCGGGCTGGCGCTCGTCACACAGGCATTTGGCTACCTGGCCGTCGGTTATGCACTGGGCCACCTCCCGGCGTCGGTCGTTTCCCCGACCATGGTCGGCCAGCCGATTGTGACTGCCTTGCTGGCAATACCCCTGCTTTCGGAGACACTTTCCGCCACGCAGGTCATCGGCGGCGCGGCGGTGCTGGGCGGAATCCTGCTCGTGCATCGGTCGCGATACGTCGGAGCAGGGGCCGAGGCGGAGGTCTCCACGCAGGGCCCGGACTGAATCCCCGCGCTGCGCAGGCCAACGGCGGCCGGGATTCGATGATTCAAGAGTCGAAACCCCAGGCGCGGACTTCTTCTCGGCGGGTCGAGGCGCGGGCCAGGGGCACCCGGATGATATACTGCCCTGAATGGACTTGTTCGATCACGCTTTGCGCGAGCGCATGAAGCAGGAATCACCGCTGGCGGCGCGCATGCGACCGCGCACTCTGGACGAGTTTGTCGGCCAGGAGCATATCGTCGGCCCTGGGCGTCTGCTCCGGCGCGCGATTGAGACCGACCGATTGTTCTCCTCCATCCTGCTCTGGGGGCCCCCGGGATCAGGCAAGACCACGCTGGCGATGGTCATTGCCCACTCGACGCATGCGCACTTCGAGACGATCTCGGCCGTGCTGGCGGGAAAAGAGGAGTTGCGCCAGATCATCCATTCGGCGCAGGAACGCCGCCGGCTCTACAACCACCGCACCATTCTCTTTGTCGATGAGGTCCACCGCTGGAACAAGGCCCAGCAGGATGCCTTGTTGCCGCAGGTCGAAGACGGGACGGTCACCCTGATCGGCGCCAGCACCGAGAATCCATATTTCGAGGTGATCGGTGCCTTGGTCTCGCGCTCGCGGGTCTTCCAACTGCGTCCGCTGTCCGACGAGGAGATCCGCCGCGTCCTGCAGACGGCGCTGCAGGACAGCGAACGAGGCTTTGGGGGACGGGCCGCTGAAGTGGACGAGGCTGCGCTGGCCCATCTGGTGCATGTCGCCGGAGGCGATGCCCGCAATGCTCTGAACGCCCTCGAGCTGGCCGTCGAGAGCTCGCCGGCAGCCAGCGACGGCAGGGTCTTGGTCACCCTGGAAGTCGCTCAAGACTCGATCCAGCGGCGGGCTATCCTGTATGACAAGGACGGCGATGCCCACTACGACACGATCTCGGCCTTCATCAAGTCGGTGCGAGGCTCGGACCCGGACGCGGCGCTGTTCTGGCTGGCCAAGATGCTGCAAGCCGGCGAATCGCCGCGCTTCATCCTGCGCCGGTTGCTGATCCTGGCCGGCGAGGACATCGGGCTGGCCGATCCGATGGGCCTGGTCGTGGCCAACGCTGCCGCACAGGCCTTCGAGTACGTCGGTCTGCCGGAAGGCGTGTACCCGATCGTCGAGGCTACGCTGTATCTGGCGACGGCGCCCAAGTCGAACTCCGCCGGTGCCTACTTCGAAGCCGTACGCGCCTTGGAGAACGAAGGACGACGCGCCGTGCCCTCCCACCTGCAAGACAGCAACCGCGACGGAGCCGCCACCGGTCACGGCAAGGGATACGTCTACCCCCACGACCTGCCGGGGCATCACGTCGGCCAACAATACTTGCCGGACTCATTGCTCGGCACCGCCTTCTACCAGCCAAGCCGCCAGGGATACGAAGCGGAAGTCGCTTTGCGGCTGGGGCGCTGGCGGGCAGCCCAGCGCGCTGCCCTTGGTCTGGGGGAAGTGGAGGGCGCTCCCCCCTTAGCGGACCCCCCGCAGGAATGACCTGATGACGACTCTGTACCTGATCCGGCACGGAGCCAACGACTGGCTCGGTAAGCGCCTGCCGGGATGGATGCCCGGCATTCATCTCAACGCCCAGGGCCGCGCCCAGGCCGATTCCCTGGCGGAGCTGCTTCGGGAGGCGGCGATCGAGGCCATCTACGCCAGCCCGCTCGAACGGGCCGTGGAAACGGCCGCCGCCCTGGCCGCCGCCAGGCAGCTCCCTATCTTGGAGCGTCCGGACCTCAGGGACGTGTACCCCGGACGATGGCAGGGACAGCCGCTGGCGTCCCTCCGACGGCGAAAGCAGTGGCCGCTGATCCTGGCCTCGCCCTCGCTGGCCTGCTTCCCGGACGGCGAGTCCTATGCACAGGCACAGAACCGAGTGGTCACCGAGCTGGAGCGAATCCGTCGTGATCACGAGCGCCCACAGGCATCCGTGGCGGTGTTCTCGCACGCCGACATCATTATGCTGGCCATCGCACACTACATCGGGCTCCACCTGGATATGTTCCGCCGCCTCCCCATCGAGCCGGCATCGATCAGCATCCTGCAAATCCATGATCGGTCCGCCCGACTGCTCCGGCTCAATGACACCCGGGCGACCCGAATCGGCCACCCCGGGTGATATACTTCCGCGCCAGCCGGGGGTCAGCCGCCCGGGCTGGAGAGCCAGATGCCTGGGTCGATCACCGAACTCAACCCGGTCACCATGATCCGAGCGGCGGCGATCGGCCAGCCCGGCAAGCGGGTCTTCTATCTCCAGGGGCGCGCCGGTCGCGAAATCGTCACCTTGATCTTCGAGAAGGCCCAGCTGCAATCGCTGTCGGTGGCTGTCGAGCAGCTACTTCAGGAATTGCAGCAGCGATTCCCGGAACTGCCCGAGGCGTCGTCGGCCTACAGTGAACAGCAGATGGCGCTCGAGCAGCCGATCGACCCGCTGTTCAGAATCGGCGAGATCGGCCTTGGCTACGACCGCGACCAAGACCAACTCGTCCTTGAGACGCGCGAGCTAGTTACCGAGGAGACCGATCCCGATCTGGCCTCGGTGGCCCGGTTCTGGTGCAGCCGGTCCCAGTTGCGGGCCCTCAGCGTCTGGGGCCTTGAACTGGCTGGGCGCGGCCGTCCGATCTGCGGCAACTGCGGCGAACCGATGGAACCCACCGGCCACTTCTGCCCGAAGCGCAACGGCCACAAGCATTAGGCGGGCGCCGAAGAGGCGACTCCTCTCGATGGGGTTCGAGCGATTTTTCGTCGCGGCTCGAATCCAACAGCTAGTCATGCGGCTCCAACCCTGTGCAGCACGGCCCTTCGCAGCCGCACACAGCCGCCCATCGCCCCGCCCACAGCGCGGCTTCCCGATCCAGAACCCTTCGAGACCTTGTGATGGTGGAACTGCCCAGGGCCCGCTTCGACCTCCCGCTCCCCGACTTGCTGGCTGCGATGCGGCAGAACCCGGTCCGCCTGGTCGGACAATTCGTCTGGGGCTCGAACTACACCTTTCTGGTCGATGTCGAGCACGCAGGCGGCCCGATCCCCGCCGTGTACAAGCCCGGGCGCGGCGAACGTCCGCTGTGGGATTTCCCAGACGGTACCCTGGCGGCGCGCGAGGTGGCTGCCTTCCTGTGCACGCAGGCGCTTGGATGGAAGCTGGTGCCGCCGACGGTTCTGCGCCAAGATGCCCCGCTCGGTCCCGGCTCGATCCAGCAGTTCGTGGACGCCGATCCGGAGCGCCACTACTTCACGTTCAGCCCACAGCAGAAGCAGCGGCTGCGCCCTGTGGCCCTGTTCGACCTGCTCATCAACAACGCCGATCGCAAGAGTGGCCATATCCTGCTTTCTCCCGACGAGCGGATCTGGTTGATAGACCACGGCCTTTGCTTCCACCATCAGGACAAGCTCCGTACCGTCGTGTGGGATTTTGCGGGCGAGCCCATCCCTGCCGACCTGCTCGCCGACCTGGACCGCTTTGCCGCCACCCTCGAGCAACCAGGCACACTGACCCAGTCCCTGGCCCCGCTGCTGCTGCCCGAGGAGCAGGCGGCACTGCTGCGCCGGACCCGGCGGCTGCTTCGACGCAGACGGCTTCCAGCTCCGGGGCCCGGTCGGCCATATCCATGGCCGCTCGTCTGAAGGCCGCGTATCCGCAGCTCTCCGCCGCCAGCCTCGCTGCGAGTGGCTGCCTCTGCGCAGCTTGAGCATGGCAAGCGCTTCCCCGGTGCGCGCCCACCGGGTGTAGGATTCCCCAGAAGCACCCAGGCAACACAGGTTGACAGGAGAATCATGCATGACGAGGAACTACGATCTGGCCTTGCTCGGTTTCGGCAACGTGGGGCAGGCCCTGGCTCGTCTGCTCATTGCCAAGCAGGAGTCCATCCGGCGTCGCTATGGGGTGACCTTCCGGGTGGTCGGGATCTCCACGCGTGGCCACGGCAGTGCCGTCGATCCGGAGGGGATCGAGCTGGCCCGCGCCGTCGGGCTGGCCGAACGCGGGCAGTCGCTGGCACCCTTATCCCAGCTGACCGAACCTCCCGATGTCTTCGCCTTTCTTCGGACGTGCGGCGCGGACGTGCTCTTCGAGAGCATACCCGTGGACTATGCCAGCGGTCAGCCGGCACTCGAATACCTCCGGACCGCGTTGGAAGCCGGCATGCACGCCGTGACGGCGAACAAAGGACCGGTGGTACATGGATTCGAAGCGCTGACGCAGCTCGCCAGCCAACACCAACGCCGCTTCCTATTTGAGTCAGCCGTGATGGACGGCGCCCCCATCTTCTCCCTGTGGCGGGAGGCGATGCCAGGCGCCGTCCTGACAGGATTCCGCGGCATCCTGAACTCCACGACCAACTACATCCTGACGCGCATGGAAGAAGGTGAGACCTTCTCCGATGCGCTGGCAAATGCCCAGCAGATTGGCATCGCAGAGACCGATCCTAGCGGCGACGTGGAAGGCTGGGATGCCGCGGTCAAGGTGGCGGCCCTGGTCACGGTGCTGATGGGTCGGGCGTGCACGCCCGCCCAGGTTGAGCGGCGGGGGATTGCCGAGGTGACCCCCGAAAGCATCGGCGAAGCCCAGACGGCCGGACGGCGGTGGAAGCTGGTCTGCTCGGCCCATTGGGAGGGGAACGTACTGCACACCCGCGTCACGCCCAAGCAAGTGGAGGCGGGCGATCCACTGTACAACGTCAGCGGGACGTCCTCCGCCCTGACCTTCTTCACGGACGTACTGCCCGCCCTGACAGTGATCGAGGACAACCCCGGTCCACAGACCACAGCCTTCGGGTTACTGGCCGATTTTCTGCGGGCGGCTGCCCTGGCCTGACCCTGGCGCCGAACCAGGAGGTCGATGATCGTGACAACCATCCGCGCCGTCTACTGGGATCTGGGAGGCGTCATTCTGCGGACTTTCGACCGCAGTCGGCGGGCGGCATGGGAGCGCCGGCTGGGGTTGCCAGAAGGCCAGTTGGATGCGGCAGTGTTCGGCTGCGAGGCAAGCCGCAAGGCCACCATCGGCCAATCCGGCTCTGAGGCCATCTGGCAGGAGGTGGAAGCGCGGTTCCGACTGACAGCCGATGAGAGCCGCGGCTTGGCCCGCGATTTCTTTGCCGGAGACCGCCTCGACCAACCGCTCCTGGATCTCATCCGGCAGCTCCGCCCGTTCTTCCGGATCGGCATGATCACCAACGCCTGGCCCAACATCCGTGAAATCCTCGAGAACCGACTGGGCATTTCCGACGACTTCGACTCGGTGACCACTTCCGCCGAAGTCGGGTTCGCCAAGCCGAACCCGCACATCTATCGACTGGCGCTGCAGTCGCTGGCCGTGGCGCCTGAGGAATCCGTGTTCATCGATGACTTTGAAGAGAACGTTCAGGGGGCGCGTGCGCTGGGGATGCTGGCCATCCACTTCCGCAACCCTGAGCAGGCGATCGGCGAGCTTTCTAGCTGCCTGGCCTTGGGGAGCGACGATGAGGCTGGCCCACGGGGGAGGCTCTCTCGGCAGCCTGCCTGACAGCTACCCGGTCGGCTCCTTTACCCAGAATGGAGACAGCCCCAGGGGACGGGGCTGCTCCGCAGAGGTTGTGTAAACGAGAAAGAGGCTGAGCCCCCTGCCATCTACGGAACGGCCGGCACTGCCGCTCTTGCCGGAGGGCCCCCAGGTCTGCATGCCGCTGGGAAGGGCAGTCGTCCAGCCGCACGGCGCAATCTGTTTCCCAGCAACGCCCCGGTGGGGAGTGTGGGTTGCTTGGCCGGACTCAGCCGCGGCCGACGGTTGGAGGCGAGCAACTCCGTAGTGGCCTGAGGCTCTAGTCCCTACTCTAGGGACCGCGTGCGTTGGAGTCAATCGGCGTTAGGCTTAAAAAAGGTACTACCAGGTCCCGCCAGCCCCGATCGGCAGCGATGAAGCCATTTGCATGCGCCGCATCCGATCCTGTAGAGTAAGGTTCACCCCTGCAGCACAGCCGCAGGCGCATGAGGAGGGGTCATGCCGCAGCGAGCCAAACTTATCTTCAACCCTCACGCCAACCGCGGGCGTGCCTGGTACATCGGTCCGGTCCTGCAAGCCATTGTCGCCAGGCGTTCGAACGCCGCCTGGGCGGCGACCGAGTACCCGTCGCACGCCGCCCAGATTGCCGAGCAGGCCGCCGACGAAGGGTTCGACCTGGTAGCCGCTATCGGGGGCGACGGAACCGTCCATGAGGTCGTCAACGGACTGATGAAGGTCCCGCCGGAGCGCCGCCCCAGCATGGCCATCGTCCCGGTCGGCTCGGGCAACGACTTCTCGGCCAGCGTGGGTATCTCGCCTGACCTGGAAGTGGCCATGGGCCGCGTCTTCGACGGCGAGGAGCGGTGGATTGACATCGGCCGGCTGACCGACAACACCGGGCGGACAGAGTACTGGGACAACGCCGTTGGCATCGGATTCGACGCTACCGTTACCTACCTCACCTATCAGATCACTCGGCTCAAGGGATTCAGTATGTATCTTTGGGCGGTGATCGAGGCCATCGTGCGGCACAACGATTCGGCACTGATGAGGATCTCAACAGAAGCGGAGAGCTTCGAGGTCGACGCCCTAATGCTGGTGGGCTGCAACGGCCCGCGCGAAGGTGGTGGCTTCCATGTCGCCCCTCAGGCGCTTCCGGACGACGGCATCTTCGACTACGCCATAATCGAACGCGTCTCACGTTTGATGATGTTCCGACTTCTACCTGAGGTCATGAAGGGAACGCATCCTCGATTCAAGCCCGTTCACATGGGGCGGTTCCGAACAATGGACGTCCACCTCAGCCGGCCCCTGCCCATCCATACCGACGGCGAGATGTTCGCCGGGTTCCAGTCGGATGTGACCGACTTGCATCTCGAACTCCTGCCGCGCGCCCTGCGCCTCACCGTCTGAGGGCATGTCTGCCGAGGAGACCTGTGCGGACGCTGGTCAATGCACTGCATGACCTGGAGGCGGGTGATCTGCGGATTATCGCCGAGCGTTGGGGTTTTGACCCGGCGTCGGACACCCCGGCCGGGATTGCCCACAGCCTGTGCACATCCATCCTTCACGAGGAGACACTCTCGGAGTTCCTCGACGGTCTGACCGACGGTGAGCAGGCCGTCCTGAACGCCCTGCGGGAGCACAACGGACGGCTGCCGTTGGCCGATGCTGAGCGGAAGTTCGGCGCATGGCGGCGCATGGGACCCGCTCGCCGAGACCGGGTGCAGCCTCACCACTCCCCCAGCGGCCCGCTGGAATCGCTGGCATACACGGGCTTGATCGCTCGTGCCTTTGCCGAAGGGTCGACCGGTCCGCTGGAGTATGTGTACCTGCCTGTGGATCTCCTCGCCTTGCTCCCCGGCGCGACAGCGGATCTGCGCTTCGGCCAACCCGCGGATCCTCCGCCCTTCGTCCTCCGGGCAGTGCCGACCGCGGCCGAAGACGCAGTGACGATCCTGGCCGCTCTGCGCCGAGGCGGCGTCCGCAGCCTGCCGCCGCCGGCAGCTTGGTTCGAGCGGATCGGTCCATTCCTCTTTCACCACGATTCGGCCCCCCTGCTGACAACCCTGCTCTTCGAGGCCGGCGTCATCGGGGGCGTTCCCCTGCGCCCGCAGGCAGAGCCCACACGCGAGCTACTCGAGACGACCCACTCGGCTCCATGGTTCTTGCTCGATACCTGGAAGGCATCCGCCCGCTGGAATGACCTAGCCCAGGTGTCCACGATTGCCTGCGAGACGCCGGATTGGCCGGGTAATCCTTCCGTGACGCGCCAAGCCTTGCTTGAGGCCCTGGGCTTCCTGGCGGTGGGAGTCTGGTGGGATTTGGACTCTGTTGTGGGGGCGATTCGGGAGGAGCGGCCGGGCTTCCAGCGCACCGCCGGGGAGTTCGACTCCTGGTACCTGCGCGACCGAACTTCGGGCGCCTTCTTGCGCGGCTTTCAGAATTGGGAGGCGGTGGAAGGGGCGCTGATCCGTTACGTATTGTCCGGGCCACTGCACTGGCTGGGCGCCGCCGATCTAGGTACGGCCGCCCCCGGTGGCCGGGTTGAGCACTTCCGTCTGACGACAGGCCTGGGTCCGGGGGGAGCGGCTGCAGCCGCCTCTCCGCCAGCCGAGGCGCCGGCCCAGGCGCGGCTGCTGCCGGACGGCCTCGTCGAGGCCCCGCTGGGAATGACCTTGACTCAGCGCTACCAACTGGCCCGGTTCTGCGACTGGGAATCACGGCATGCGGACGGGTTCACCTACCGGCTGACCCCATCTGCCATTCGCGCCGCCCTGGAGCAGGGCCTGCACATCCCTCAGGTGATCGCACTCCTGGAATCCGCCACAGGTCGACCGGTCCCAACAAACCTGCGCCAGGCGATCTCCCGGCTCGCGGAGGGCAGGCAATCGGCACGGCTTGAGCATGGGCTGATCTTGCGTCTGGGGAATTCACAAACTCTGGAGGAGCTGCGCGCATCGAGCTTGACCGCCCGATACCTGGGAGATGCCGTCGGCACAGATGGCGTCGTGGTGCGATCCGGGGATTGGCCGCGTTTGCGCGCGGCAGCCGCCCGGCTCGGTATTCTGATCGACGCGCCGGAGTCGGCGGGCCCTCCGCATCGGAGACGCTGAGGCCGCCAAGCCCTGCACAGGCGGGACCCCCGCGGGCTGAACCCGTCAGTGCGTGGGGGCCACCACCCCTTCGGCTAGATGCTTGGGAGGAGCCCCGCCTGCATTCAACCGGGACCACGGCCGGGCAAGGCCTTGTGCAGGGCAGCTTCCAGCTCTTCGATGGTGACCGGCTTGAAAACAAAGGCGTTGGCGCCCAACTCCAGTGCCCGGTCCACCTGCACGTCCGCGGTCTCTGACGACAACATGACCACCGGCAGCGCGGTGGGACCCGCCCGCTGGCGCACGAATTCGAGGAAGTCGATTCCGCTGACTTCGGGCATGTTGATGTCGAGCACGATGATCTCAGGACCTCGGCCGTCGAGTAGCGCCCTGGCGGCGGCCCGCGCATCCCGGTAGATCTCGACATCGAAATCCAGCAGCTGCAGCATCAGCCGAACAGCTTGGCTCATCTCATCGTCGTCATCGACGATCCAGGCCTTGGTCATCAATCCTTTCCTTCCGCGCACGGGCGCAGGCCTCGAGTCCCCGCCGTCTGATTCTCTCACGCCCGGCTGAAGCCCAGGCTGGTCACAGCTCCGCCTTCACCCGCTGCGCGGCCTCACGGGTCATCCCCGGGACGGCAGTCAGGGCGTCGATATCGGCCTGGCGAATCCGGTCGAGGTCGCCGAAAGCTTTGAGCAGCGCCTTGCGTCGGATCGGGCCGATGCCCTCGATGGCTTCGAGCTGCGAGCCCAGGCTTGCCTTCCGGTGCTGCGTCCGCTGCTGGCCGAGGGCGAAGCGGTGGGCCTCATCTCGGATACGCTGCATCAAGTACAGCCCCTCCGACTTGCGCGGCAAGATCACCGGGTCCGGCCGGCCTGGGAGGTAGAGCTCCTCATTCCCTTTGGCCAGTCCCGCCAATGGGATCTGATGCTCGAGCCCATGCGACCGCAGCACTTGACTGGCACGGCCGAGCTGGCCCTTACCTCCGTCGATGATGATCAGGTCCGGCAGCGAGCCGAAGGCGCGGTCGAGCTTTCCCCCCGGCGTCTCCGCCTGAGCCACCGAATCCTGCCAGCGACGGAAGCGGCGCGACAGCACCTCCTCCATGGAGGCGAAATCGTCCTGCCCGGTGACCGATTTGATGGTGAAGCGGCGATACAGATTGCGGCTCGGTGCACCCTGCTCGAAGACCACCATCGACCCGGCGGCTGCCGTTCCCTGCAGGTTGGAAATGTCGTAGCACTCGATGCGGTTGGGCGGGCTGCCCAATCTGAGCTCGGACTGGAGCTCGGCCAGCGCCTGCACATGGCGGCTGCGGTCGGCCGCCCAGCGGGCACGGAGCATGGCCAGGGTCTCGGCGGCGTTCTCGACCGCCATCTCCACCAGCTCGCTCTTGGTCCCCCGCCGCGGCACTACCAGCTGCACCTTCTGCCCGCCGCGTCGGCTGCGCAGCCACTCCTCGATGATCGCCGCTTCTTCGATATCGGCCGGCAACAGCAGTCGCTCCGGGATGTAGGCAGCCTCGGCGTAGAATTGTTTGATGAACGATTCCACCACCTCGTGATCCTCGGCCTGGCTGGCGCCTTCGAGCACGAAGTACTCGCGGCCGACCAGCTTGCCGCCGCGCACAAAGAATACCTGCACACAAGCGTCATGCTCATCCCGAGCGAAGGCAATGACATCGGAGTCGATCTTCTCCTGTGAGACCACCTTCTGGGTCTCCACCACGCGTTCAATCGCCTGCAGCTGGTCACGGATGGCCGCCGCTCGTTCAAAGGCCAGCGTTTCCGACGCTCGCTGCATTTCGGCCTGCAGCCTCTGCACCACACCCTCGGTGTTGCCCTGGAGGAAGCGGCACAAGTCGGCGATCATCAGGCGGTATCCCTCACGATCCACGGCGCCGATGCAGGGCGCCAGACACAGCCGGATGTCATAGTATAGGCAGGCGCGCCGATCGCCTCCGGTGATCTCGCGATCACAGGTCAGGTAGGGGAAGATCTTGCGCAGCACGTCCAGCGTCTGGTGGACGGCCCAGACGCTGGTGTACGGCCCGAAGTAACGGCTGCCGTCCTCCTCCATCCGACGGGTCAGCGTGAGCTTGGGGAAGGGATCCGCCCAGTGCACCTTGATGTACGGGTAGCGCTTGTCGTCCTTCAGGCGCACGTTGTACTTGGGGCGGTGACGCTTGATCAGCGTCATCTCGAGGATCAGCGCCTCGAGCTCCGATCCAACGACGATCCACTCGATATCGTTGACGTGGCTGACAAGCTCGGCAGTGCGGGGATGAAGCCCCTCGGGGCTCTGGAAGTACGAGCGAACGCGGCTGCGCAGACTGACGGCCTTGCCGACGTAGATCACCTTGCCGGCTTCATCTTTCATCAGGTAGCAGCCGGGTTTGGCGGGGAGACCTTCCAGCACGGGCGCAATCGAAGGATGGGCGGCCACTGCGCGGGCGATTGTAGCACAGGCTCCTCACGCAGCCGGGAGCCGGCAGTATAATGCCTCCCCCATGAGAATCCTGCTCGCCGGGTTGGTCGTGATCGGCACGCTGGTCGCAGCCTGCACCCCGCCCCCATCCGCCGAGAATCAGCCTGCATCACCTGCCGCCACGCTGTCGGCCGCGCCGTTTTCCACGCCGCTCCCCACTGCCGGGGCACCGGCTCGCCAGCTGAGGCTCTGGCTGCCCCCGGAGTTCGCCCCCGGCCCAGATACACCCGCTGGCCAGCTGCTGGCCGAGCGCTTGGCGGAGTTCGAAGTCGCCAATCCGGGCGTCACAGTGTCAACCCGGATCAAGCCGCGCAGCGGCCCAGCCGGACTGATGGAGACCCTGACGGCCGCCTTCACGGCCGCGCCCGGAGCTTTGCCCGACATCGTGACCCTCGACCGGCCGGCGCTTCAGACCGCCGCCGTCAAGTCCATGATCGTCCCGCTCGCCGCACTCGCCACCACCCCTGCCTCACCCGAGTGGACACAGGATGCCGTCGCCGCCTCCCAGGTTGACGGCACCTTCTTCGGAGTTCCGATCGGGAGCGACGCCGATGTGCTGGCGTATCGAGTCGATGTCTATGGGTCGCCCCCGCTCGATTGGAGCGACCTGCTCAATGGACCGAAGCCCTTCGTGTTTCCTGCCAACGACCCACAAGCGAGCTTCACCCTCGGCCAGTACTTGGCGCTCGGTGGCACGCTGACCGATGCCGCCGGACGGCCAGCGCTGGCGACCGATCCGCTGACCGACCTGCTCGCCTTCTATGATGCCTTGCACCAAGCCGGTGTCCTGCCACTATCGTCGACGCAGATGACATCATCTCAGGAGACCTGGGCCGCCGTCCGGGACGGCCGCGCCGCATCGGCGGCCGCGCCGCTGAGTACCTACCTGCTCGCCGCCGATCCCGATCGGCTGGCTGCCCTGCCTGCTCCGACTCGCACCGCCCCGGGGATCACGCTGCTGCGCCCGTGGACGTGGGCTGTCTTGACCCGGGATCCCGAGCAGCAGCGCCTCACTGTGCAGCTGCTGGCCTGGTTGTCGGAGCCGTCCTTTCTCGGACCCTGGACTCATGCCCTGGGGATCTTGCCGCCAACCACGGCCTCACTCTCGGCCTGGCCGGAGGCGGGAGACTCGGCGACGGCCAAAGCTTTGCTGGCCGCGGCGCAGGTGCTGCCGAGCGAAGAGGCACTGACCATCCTCGGCCCGCCGCTGCAGGAGGCGGCCTTGTCCGTGATCAACGGCAGACTCACTCCGCAGGCGGCAGCCGAGGCGGCCATCGAAGCCATCCGCAATCCGTGATGATGCAGCCAGTCGTTCGAGCCGAGTGAGGGCGCGGTGGGAGGCGGTCACGTGGAGCCCGAGCCTCGGTTCGACCAGTACCCCCAGCACCTTTCGACGCTGCTCGTGGCCATCCATCAGGCGATCGATCCCTTCCAGGCCGTTTCTTCCTGTTTGCAGTGCACCTCGCAGGCGCTGATGGTCTCCGGACACGCAGTCCCGTGGACAACCCGGACGCGCGTTTGGATCGCAGCCCTAGGAAAGGCCGCGCCCTCCATGGCCCGTGCAGCTTATGCGATCCTCGGTCGACGTCTGACGGCCGGCGTGGTCACGCTGCCCCGCGGCATGCCTGCGCCCGCCGTCCCAGGTCTCCGATTCATCGCGGCCGGCCATCCGCTCCCGGATGACGGCAGCCTTGTCGCCGGTGAAGCCGTCCGTGAGATGCTCCGTACCCCCGGCACCGAAGACATCCTTATCGCACTGGTCAGCGGCGGCGGATCGGCCATGTTCGAGATCCCCGTCGGCGGAATCAGCCTCGACGACCTGCGGACAGTCAACAACCTTCTGCTGCGGTCTGGGGCTCCTATCGAGGAAATCAACTGCGTCCGACGTGCGCTGTCCCAGGCCAAAGGCGGCGGGCTGGCCGCACTGGCCCATCCGGCGCGGACGGTAGGACTGCTGCTCTCCGACGTCGTGGGTGACCGATTCGAGTCCATCGCCTCTGGGCCTACCGTCCTGCTCAGCGGCAGTCGAGAGCAGGCGCGAGCCATCGTCGAGACCTACGGACTGGTGCCCTACTTGTCGGCTGGCGTCCACGCGGCAATCCACCAGGCCGAGGAGCAGCTTCCACTGACGCGTCCACCGATCAACGTCCTGGTCGCATCCAACGCTTCCGGACTGCAGGCGGCGGCTGGAGTGGCGGGCCGGCTCGGGTTCTCCGTCCGGATAGTCTCCGACCGGATGCAGGGCGAGACCATCCAGGTCGCCCGCTCCTTCGCCTTGTCGCTGAAGCAAGCCCGTCCCCCTGCCTGTCTTCTGCTGGGGGGAGAGACGACGCTTGTGGTCGAGAACGGTGGCAGCGGCGGGCGCAACCAGACCTTCGCACTGGCGGCGGCCGAGGTCCTCGACGGCGCCTCCGGGCGCTTGCTGGCAGCGATCGCCACCGATGGCGTCGACGGCCCGACGGATGCCGGCGGCGCGATCGTCGATGGCGGGACCACCGCCGTCCTGCGCCGCCAAGGCATCGATCACCGCCTCCATCTCCAACGGCGCGACGCCTATCCTGCCTTGCGGTCTGCACGAGCCCTGATCCTGGGTGGGCCCACTGGCACCAACGTCGGTGACATTGTGATCGGCTTGGCGTATGGGGGGTAAGGCCGCGCCGCTTCTTTTTGACCTGCCTGAGGGGCGAGGGTACAATCCGACGCCTCCACACCAGCCCCTCCTCGAGGACGCATGACCATTCACTTCGGCACAGACGGGTGGCGGGGAGTCATCTCCGACACGTTCACCTTCTCCAACTTGCGACAGGTCGCCCAGGCGATCTCAGACGCCATCACCTCCGGCGAGTGGCTCAACGGGCAGGTGGATGGGATCGACCCCGACCCGCAGCGCATGGTGGTCGGCTTCGACACCCGTTTCCTTTCGGACCGCTTCGCGGTCGAGGCCTCGCGCGTGCTGGCCGCCAACGGCTACCGCGTCCACCTGACGTCGGCCGATATCCCGACGCCGTCCCTGTCCCTAGCAGTCCGCCAGATCGGCGCCATCGGCGGCGTGATGATCACCGCCTCGCACAATGCCCCACGCTACAACGGAGTCAAACTCAAGACCGCCTTCGGGGGTTCAGCATCTCCCGAGCAGTGCCGCCGTGTCGAGGTCTACCTGAACGACAACGAGAACCGCGGCCGCGGCCCCAACCTGATGGACTACGACCGGGCCCGGCAAGCCGGGCTGATCGAGCGCTTCAATCCGACCCCGGCCTATTACGCCCACCTCCGCACACTGATTGATTTCGACGCCATCGCCGACAACCCTCAACAGGTTGTCGTCGACTCGATGTTCGGCTCGGGGCGCGGTCAGATCAAGGGGATTCTGCAGGGGACCGGCTGCGAAGTCTTCGAGATCCGGGGCGAGATGAATCCCGGTTTCGGCGGGATCCACCCGGAACCCATTGACCGCTACCTTGGTGCCCTGGCCGGCGCCATCGCCGCCGGACACGGGCAGCTCGGACTGGCCACCGACGGCGATGGCGACCGGATCGGCGCCATGGATGGCCGCGGCGCGTTCGTCGATCCCCACCGCATCCTGGCTCTGTCCGCTCGCTACCTGATTGAACAGCGCGGCTGGCGAGGCAAGCTGGTCAAGACCGTGTCCACCACCCAGATGGTCGACCGGATCGGCGCGAAGTTCGGCCTGGAGGTCATCGAGACGCCGGTGGGCTTCAACCATATTGCCGACCGGATGATGAAGGATGATGTGCTGATCGGCGGCGAGGAATCGGGCGGCATGTCGTTCAGGGGCCATATCCCCGAGGGCGATGGGATTCTGATGGGACTGCTGCTGGTCGAGATGGTCGCCGCCAGCCGGGTGCCGCTGGACGAGATGGTGGCTCAACTCCTGGCCGAGTTCGGTCCGTCGCACTATCAGCGGCTTGACCTGCGACTGAGCCATCCCTTGCCCAAGGCCCGGATGGTAGAGCAACTGGTCGCCCGGGCCCCGGCCTCCATTGGCGGGACGCAGATCCGCCAGGTCTCCGACGTCGACGGCGTCAAGTACATCCTGGCCGACGACTCCTGGCTGCTGATTCGGCCGTCAGGCACAGAGCCCGTTCTGCGGATCTACGCCGAGGCGCACGAGCCGAAGCTGGTCGAGGCCCTGCTCGAGCACGGAAGACACGTCGCCGATTCGAAAGCCTAGGGGTTTGGCGCGCGGCCTCCCCAGCACGTGGACCGCGACTACAGCAGGGCCGGAGGCGGTCTCTGCGTTCCCAGCAGCCGCGGCCAAGTCAGCGCAATCGTCTTGACGGGGAAGTACTCGGTCGCAACCCAGCACCACTCCAACCCCCCAGTCGCGCCGCGCGCTCGTTTCAAGTCAATCCTTGCGGCCATTGAGTACTCCAACCGGATCTACAGATCGGGCGCAGGACCTTCGGCTCCCCGCGGGATCCAGCCTCAGGCGAACCATCCACGACTTGCCTCGGTGGGATCGCTCGATGGTAGCAGGTGGGGACCAAGGCACACAGCCTTGCGTGGCAGATCAGAGCGGAGCCTCGGGGCCGGCTGCAGACACCGAGGAAAGGGGGCGTGCCCTGTGCGCTTCCTGCGGTCTAACACCGCAGGCAGGCGACGGATATCTGTCGCCCGACTGTCACTTGGGTGGGGAGGATGTTGGGTGCGGGCTAGAGAGAAGCTTGTAGCCGCGTCCCCTTACCGTGGTCAGATAGCGTGGGTTGGCCGGGTCCGACTCGATCTTGCCGCGCAGGCGAGAGACCAGCTTCTCGACTCGGGCGTCGTCGATCTCGTCCAGGAAGCTCTCCCCCCAGACCCGCGTGACGATGGCGTACTTGTCGGTCAGCTTGTCCCGGCGCTCGTCGAAAAGCTGGAGCAGCTTGAACTCCAGGTCGGTCAGCACGGGGACGCGCAGGCCGTCCACCATCACTTCACCGGAATCGGGATCGATCTGAATCCCGGCCGCGGCACCCTCCGCAGCCCGACCCCGGTGACGGATGAAGGCCGCCAGCAGCGGCGACGCCGCCCGCCCCCCGG
>CAZBJQ010000016.1:0-30388 GCA_964492235.1 uncultured Anaerolineaceae bacterium
AAGGGGCGTTGGCGTGCGGACCCCCATGGCTTGCACGCAACGAAGGGTTCTGTCGTAGCCCGGCGGGCCGATGTGCGTGGCGGTCAGATCACGCCCAGATCGCGTCCAACGGCCTCAAAGGCCGCCAGTCCTTGATCCAAATCGGCGCGGGAGTGGGCGGCCGAGATCATGACCCGGATGCGGGCCTTGCCGCGCGGAACGGTCGGGAAGCCGATGGCCATGGCGAACACCCCGCTGTCGAACAGTCGTCGGCTGAACTGCTGCGCCAGCGGTGCCTCGCCGAGCATGATCGGCGTGATAGGAGTTGCGCTCGTGCCGGTGTCGAAGCCGAGGCCCTGCATCTCGCGCTTGAAGTACTCGGTGTTCTGCCACAAACGTTGCGTGAGTTCGGTGGATTCCTCCAGCAGGTCGATGGCGGCCAGGCAGGCCGCAACATCGGGCACAGTCATAGCGGAGGAGAACAGGAATGGCCGGGCGCGCTGGCGCAGCCAATCGACGATCACCTGGCGTCCGGCAGCCACGCCGCCGACGACACCGAAAGCCTTGGACAGAGTCCCGATCTCCACGTCGACCTTGCCGTGCAGGCCGAAGTGATCGACGATTCCGCGGCCGCCGCGCCCAAGCACACCTTCGCCATGGGCGTCGTCCACCATCAGCAGGCAGTCGAACTCCCGAGAGAGCTCGTAGATCGCATCCAGCGGCGCGATGTCCCCGTCCATGCTGAAGACCCCGTCGGAGATGATCAGGCGACGACCTCGTGTCTGCTCGGCGCTCTCGGCCAGGACGCGGCGCAAATCAGAAGGATCGACGTGGGCGTAGCGAATGATGGCGGCGCCGGACAGACGGCATCCGTCAATGATGCTGGCGTGGTTGAGCTCATCGGAGAAGATGAGGTCCTCGCGCCCAACCAGGCCGGGGATCGTGCCGAGGTTGGCCATGAACCCGGACTGGAAAGTGATGGCGGCCTCGACGCCCTTGAAGGCGGCCAGCCGGCCTTCGAGCTCCAAATGCAGCCCCATGGTCCCGGCGATGGTCCGCACCGCCGCCGGCCCGACGCCGAACTCGTCGATGGCGGCCTTGGCGGCCTGTACCAGCCGTGGGTGATTCGCCAGGCCAAGGTAGTTGTTGGAGCAGAAGTTGAGGACCTGGCGCCCGTCGACTACCAGCCAGGCGCCCTGGGGCGAGGTCAGCGTCCGGATGTGCGTAAAGAGACCGGACTGACGCAGGCTATCGAGTTCCTGCGAAATGGCTCGCAGGGCAGACGGTTCATCCATGGGTTTCATCTGCCTCCGTGGGGAGAGTCAAGCCGATGAGCCTGCGTTTGCGGTCCCGGGAAAGGGACTTAAGTGCCCGCTCACGCTTCATCGCCGACGGTCGGTCCGGCTGCGGTTCCACGTAGGCCAGCGCGACGGGCAGCCGGGCCCGCGTGTAGCGGGCACCGTGGCCGGCGGCATGCTCCTTCAACCGACGATGGGGATCAGTCGTCCATCCGGTGTAGAAGCTGCCGTCATGGCAGCGGAGGATGTAGCAGAAATACTTCGACACGGACGGATTATAGGCACTCAGGCGCCAGAAGCCAAAACATGGCTAAGCCAGGCCGAGCTGCCCTACCATCCCGCGCAGGTCCTCATTCGGCCAGGCCGCACGCCAGGTGCGCAGGACCCAGTCATCCATTGCGCGCGGAAGTGGGCGGACGGTCGGCGGCCCATCCTGGCTCAGCGCCGCCTCCAGTGCCAGCAAGTGGGCGGCCAGCGGCGGATCCACATAGCGGTTGAGCGTCGGCTGCTCCAGGTGGAAGTTGAGTGGGACACTGCGCCCGCCAAGGATCTCTTCATTGCCGAAGGCCGGACCGAACTCGTCCTCGGCGCCCAGGTTGACAAGGGCGGGGCGCGACGCCCGCAGCCACGCCGGCGGAACCATCCTGCCGACCGCGCCGGGCCGCCCGGTGACGGCGATCACGACCTGCGACTGTCTGAGGGTGCGCCGCAATCGCCGGTCGGCGCTGCCATCGGTGCAGGCGAATCCTTCGGCCGCAGCCCGGCGGCGCGTCGCGTGCTGTGCGCCACGCCGCGCCCGATCTTGCCATAACCGAACACGACTAGCCGGCGCCCGGCCAGCGACTCTCCCGGCCGAAACCTGTGCCAGGCACGCAGGAAGGACTCGCCGGTCCCGAAGAACCCTTCGATCAACTTGGCGCGGCAGTCATCGGCGCTGACCACACGGCACGGGATCGAACGGTAATGCAGCACCCCGGTGCGCGTGACCTCGGCGGCGACCAGGGGCACACGCTGTCGCCCGAGCACGGCGCCCACATCGAGGAAGACGTCGCCCTGCCCCACCGCCTGAGCTACTGGCCAGACAGGCACCCCCAGGTCCTGCAGGCGCCTCGTGACCGCTAGGGTGGCCGGGCTGGCGTGCGCGTCGGTCAAGACAAGCTTGGCGCCGCCTCGCCACAAGGCCTCGGCCACGACCAGGGAGTTCCACACCAGTAGATGGCCGAACACGACCGCCCGTCCGGCGAACGGGCGGAGGCGCCCGAAACGCCAGCTGACAGCCCGGGTCACGGGCATCGTGGCCGCTTCCTGCCAGAAGCGCGGGTCGGAGAACAGAGGTGCCAGGGACATTGGGCGGGGCGTGGCGATCCGCCTTCGAGCGCTCAGCGCCTGGGGGCTGGACGACGGAGTCCGAACAGTCGGGCGAAGGCCGGTTCGCGCGGAAGCACGGGAGGGCTCCCAACTTCGTCCAGCCCCCAATCCGTGCTGCTGCGCGCCTGCAGCCACTGCGTTAGGGCTGAAGCCGATTCGTCCACCAGGCGAGTCAGCCCCGCCTCGTCTCCATCTGCCACCAGAGTGCGGATCTCCTGCAGGGCCAAGATCAAGTGATCGATTCTCTCAAGGGTGGACGGTCGGGCGACGGCGGCGACATGCGCCATCTCTCTGGCGGGGCGGGCAAGGCCGAGGGCGACCATGTCCACGAACGACGGGCCACCGGTCCGGCGGACCTCGCGCCAGGCGGTCTCCTGCACGGCGGCACGCATGAGCGCCGTCGAGACCAGCCCCGGCAGCTCCTCGGTGAGGATGGTCGCAGCGTCCGCTTCGCCGGCTTCGAGGAAGTAGGGCGTGGCACCAAGGATAGCACCCAGCTGCAGCGCCAAGTCCAGCGCTTCCTGCGGCGTGCCCGACGGCAGAATCACTCCCAGGACCCCGTTTCGGAACCGGTCTGCCGAGGCGCCAGCCTGGCCGCCCTCGCCGGCCCGAAGCCTGTCGCCGCCAACCGCAGCCGTCAGACCGATGTAGTGAACGCCTGCCGCTCGCAATGCCTGGATCGACTCATTGGCCGTCTGTTTGAGCGGCGACGCATCCAGCACAACCGTATCTGCCGAGAGGACCGAGGCCAGATCCGCAAGGGTGGCGGGGAGGATCGATGCGGGCACCGAGACGAGAACCAGCGACGACTCTCCGGCCGCGGCCCCGAGTCGGTTCTCGATACGATCCACCGCGCCGACCTCCTTGGCCTGACGTGCGGCGGCGCGGTCTGAGTCATAGCCGATGCGCGGAGCCTGCACACCGGCTTTCTGCAAGGCCAGGCCGATGGATTGTCCGGTGAGATCCAATCCGACAAGCAGGATGGCGTTCTCCATCAGCTATCTCCATCAGCTGCCTGCAGCGCAGCGAGGGCAGCGAGTGCAGCGAGCCCAACGTCCCTCGGATCGGGAGAGGCGGTGTGGCCACTCTCCTGATGTCGGCGGATCAAGGTGACGAGCCGCGCCGACCCACCCGTGTCTTGGATCATTGTCGCGCCCCACTCGGGGTGGTGGCAAGCCACGACGAAGGGCCGGCGCCAACCGGTGGGATCGCCGGTCTGCCACGAGCGCACCCGGCCGGGCAGGAGTGTCTGCCCGAGGACAATGGTGATGCGGTCTATCAGGCGGAGGGGGACCAGGCTCTTGCCGACATCATGCAGCAGAGCCGCCGCCAGCAGGTCGGGGTCATTGTGGCCGTGGCTGGCGAGCGAGTCGTGCACGCGCAGCGCGTGCGCCTGGTCGGCGGGAGGCAGACGCAGGAAGAGGCGGAAGTGGTTCGGGCCGAGGTGGGCAAGCACCCTGGCCCGATCCTCGGGGCGGAGGTGGGCATGCAGAGCACTGAGGAATTGGCGGGCGCGGTAGGCGGCCCTGTCCATTAAACGAGTTGCGTCAGGACAAACATCGCCGGGCCCGTCACCAGCGCGCCGATCACGTCGATCGCCCCCAGGGTGCCGATCACGATCAGGCCCATCAGGATCATCGGGCCGTAGGGGCGGACGCGCTCCATGGTCACCTGGCCGGGCGGGGGGAGCAAGTAGGAGAGCACCTTTTCACCGTCAAGCGGGAAGAGCGGGAGCATGTTGAAGAACAGCAGCACGAGATTGATAAAGATGAATTGCAGCAGGAACTGGCTGAGCAGCGGTCCAGCCAGGCCGGCGCGAAGCGGGATGGCGGCCAGGATTGCCAGCACCAAGTTGGAGAACGGGCCGGCCGCCGCCACCAGCATCACACCGGCGCGTGTTCGGCGCTCCAGAGCATAGGGGTTGATCGGCACGGGCTTCGCCCATCCGATGCCCACCAGGAGCAGCAGGAGCGAGCCGACGACATCCAGATGCGCAAGCGGGTTCAGCGTCAGGCGGCCGTTCAGACGCGGCGTGTCATCCCCGAGCTCATTCGCCGACCAGGCGTGAGCGAACTCATGGACGGTGAAGGCCACCACCAGGATGACAACCCGGGAGAGCAGCGCGGCAGGACTCAGACCAAGCATGCAAAGATTATACCAACCGAGTCGATGCTATAATGCGCTTTCCCAAAGCATGCTGCCAGATCTGCGAATGCAAGATGTCGTGCGCCTGCGCAAGCCGCACCCGTGTGGTAGCACGGACTGGGTGGTGGTTCGCCTGGGTGCAGACATTGGCATCAAATGCCTCGGCTGTGGCCGACGCGTTCTGCTCTCACGCCGCGAGCTGGCGCGCCGCATGAAGGCCACGATCCGGCGTGGCGGCCAAGCCTCGCCGGACAGCGCAAACGACGGCTCAACACCGGCATGAGCCCGACCGGTCAGGCTTGCGATCACATGTTGGTAGACTTGCGTGGAGAGCGGGCTGGCCCATGGCGTGGCCAACTCCCGGGAGATCCCGGATCGATACGTGCAGGGCGGCAGGGAACGAGGCGGGATCGCTCCTAGATGGCTGAGACGATCTGGCTGAACATGTTCCCCACGCCGGTGCCGAAGATGGACAAGGTGATAATGACGGCAATGCCGACGAGCAGAATGATGATGGCATATTCGACAAGACCTTGACCACGTGGGGCGAGCAGTTGCATTAAGACCCCCAGACGACGACGAATAAGAGCACCCTAACCATATAGGAAGGTGTGGTGACCGGGCAATAGCACCCGAGCATTAGCCCCGGTCGCAAGGACTAGTACTCGAGGTGGGAGGTATGGGCTTGCACAAGTTGATATTGTTGTTTAGTCAACCACACGACGCAGTGGATTTCGACCGCCGCTGGAGTGAGAATTTTGTCACGGTGGTGGAGCGTATGCCGGGCTTGCGCCGGGTCTCGGTCAGCCGGGTGACAGGCATAGCTACCGGAGAGTTCAGGCCCTACCTCGTGCACGAGTTGTTCTTTCACAACGGCCAGGGGCTTGGGGAAGCCATGGCCTCTCGCGAGGGGCAGGCGGCAGGCCGCGCCTTGATGGCGCTGGCGCCGGGTAAGGTAACCCTATGCTTCGCCGAGCACCACGAGATGGCGCTGGCCGCTGGATTGAGTCGTTAGAATCCGGATCAAAGCGGAAGGCGCCGGATCTGTACCGGAGTGGGAGGGGGAGCGCAGTGTGGGCAGGTCTTTGAAGCTGTCCGGCCGGTCCAAATCTGGCCGGCGCTCCATCGTGATCGGCGCGGCTGGAGCGGTGGCCCTGGCCGCAGCTGGGGTGTACCTGGCAGTGCAGCTCCGGCCGGCCACAGACCGCTTCGGCCGGGTGCGCCAGTTCTGGAGTGATCCGCAGGCACACAGCGAATGGACGATCCGGGCGGGTGAGCGCTGCGGAGAGGCGCCGTTCCTGATGCCCACCGACGGACTGGTGGGTTTCGTGTGGGGCGATTCGTTTCGCCCCGGGCATGCGCACCAGGGTCTGGACATCTTCGGTCCGACCGGCCCGAACGGACTCGGCGAGACCCCGGTCGTGGCCGCCTATGATGGCTACATGACCCGCCTGCCGGGGTGGCGCTCGGCGGTCATCCAACGCCTGCCGAACGATCCCCTCCAGCCTGGTCGCCAGATCTGGTTGTACTACACCCACATGGCTGACGCCGACGGCCGTTCGTACATCGCGCCCGAATTCCCGGCGGGAACGAACGAGGTCTTCGTTCCTGCGGGGACCCTGCTCGGCTACCAGGGAAACTACTCGGCCGACCCGAACAATCCGGTCGGGATGCACCTCCACTTCTCGATTGTGCTGGATGACGGGGCCGGCAAGTTCCGCAATGAGCTGGAAATCGCGAATACGCTCGACCCGAGCTCGTACCTGGGGATCGAGGTCAACGCCGCCCGGTTGGGGGATGCTCCCCCCACCTGCCAGGAGACGGCGGGTTAAGCGCTCCGAGGGCGCGGGAGGAAAGGATGGAATCCTTTGCGGGGAAGGTCGTGCTGGTCACCGGCGCCGGGCGGGGGATCGGACGCGCCCTGGCCCAGGCATTCGTCGAAAGCGGGGCGCGGGTCGCCGCCAATGACCTGACTCCGGTCAACCTCGACCCTGCCGTGCAGGCGATGGTCGGCTCTGGGCGCGAAGCGCGAGGGTTCATAGCCGATGTGGCCTCCAAGCAGGCAGTCCAAGCCATGATCGAACAGATACGGGATGCCTACGGACGGATCGACATTCTGGTCAACAACGCCGGGGTGGAGCCTCACGCCTCCCTGCTGACGCTGGATGAGTGGGATTGGGATCGGACGCTGGACGTCAACCTGAAAGGCCCCTTCCTGCTTGTGCAATCGGTGGGACGGGTGATGGCCGATCAGGGCGGCGGATGCATCGTCAACATCGCCTCCATCGCAGGGCGGGCCCACGGCTTGAAGGACCGCTCGGCGTATGTTGCAAGCAAGATGGGCTTGATCGGACTGACGCGTGAAGCTGCGCGCGAACTGGCCACGTATAATATCCGGGTCAATGCCGTTTGCCCGGGCGTGATCGAGACTGAAATGACGGCGGCGTTGCGTGACAACCCCGACATGATGAGTCGCTGGTTGGCGGAGATCCCGCAGGGCCGACTGGGCAAGCCGCAGGATGTCGTTGGCGCAGTGCTGTTCCTCTGCTCGGAGGCCGCGGCCTACATGACCGGTCAGGCGATCAACGTTGACGGCGGAAAGGTGATGAGCTAATGGCCTATGTGGCCTGTGCCGAAGAGATGGACGGGCGTTGGGTTGTTCACATTCCAGATCTGCCGGGATGCTTCACCTCCGATGTCAACCTTGACTTGGCGGTCAAGGCTGTCCCGGCGGCTGTCGAAGCGTATCTGGGTTGGTGTCGCGGTCACGGGCTGCGAGTCTCCGGGCTGTCGGCTCCGATGATTGTCAGTGAGGTGGCCCGCGTCTGGAACTACGAGCTTGACCAGGAGGTGAATGCGTTCTTCGCCGCTGACCGGCCGCCCGTGACCGTCGATGAGCTGCCGCAGTACGAACATCTGCTATCTGCGGCGCGCCAGGACTTGATCGCGGCTGTGGACGGCCTGCGGGAAGAACAACTCACGCGCGAGTTCGCCGGTGAGCGATGGCCCATGCTAGGGATCCTCAGGCATGTGGCCAACGCCGAGTGGTGGTATCTGGACCGAATGGGGCTGTCGTTCCCCCGCAGCCAGCTGATCGAGGATCCCTTTGACCGCCTTGATCAGGTGCGGAACCAGCTGTTGGACTCGCTGCCAGGTCTCGCCGCCCGCCAGGGCGTCATGGCGGTGGCCGGTGAGACCTGGTCGGCGCGCAAAGTGCTGCGGCGCGCCCTGTGGCACGACCGCGACCACACGCAGCATCTACTTCGGCTGCGCCGTATGCTGGGCTGAACGCCCGGCTTGCGGCGTTCCCTGGCGGCCCGCCTTGGCCGGCGCCGGAGGTTTCTCGTCCCGCTCGTCGTGGAGTGCGGCTATGAATCGACAGGAGCAGCATCCTTGGCAAGCACTCATCACCCGCTACGCACAGCAGCCGGCTCAGCTGTCTGACCTGGCGGCGCGCTTCGAACGGGCTCTGCCAGGTCCTGCTCCCGCCGAAGGGGAATGGTCGTTACACCAGGTGCTGGTTCACACGCGGGATGCGGAAGCCCAGGCCTATCTGCCGCGTCTGGAGCGCATCCTCGCCGAAGACATGCCGGTATTCGTTGATTTCGACGCAGAGATGTGGATGCGGGAGTGCTACGATGTTTCGGAGCCCGTCGATTCGGTCCTCGCCGATTTCGCGGGGACAAGGTCACGAGGCCTGGCGCTGATGGCGCAGCTTACGCCGACGGACTGGCTCCGGCGAGGTCAACATCCGGAAGTTGGGTCGCATTTGTTCGCATGGTGGGTGGCGCGGGCGGTGGAGCACGTTGAGGAGCACTTGGCGGATCTGTCCCATCGCCTGACGCCGGGCATCCAGTAGGTTGATGAAGAATACCTCCCTCAGAGCAGGGAAGCGCACACATGCCAGCTAGTCGCAGGAGGCAGGGCTTCGTGATCAGCCTGCCGGGAGGGATCGATGGCCGAGATGATCGAGGTCGAGGTGCGAGGGCGGGTCGGGTTGATTCGTTTGAACCGCCCTCAGGCGATGAACGCCCTCAACCAAGCGCTGATGCGGGAACTGGTGGCGGCGCTGCAAGGCCTGGAGGCAGACCCGGCTGTCGGCGCGCTGGTGATTTGTGGAGACAAGCGGGCGTTCGCCGCCGGGGCAGACATCAAGGAGATGGCGGAGGCAGGGGCGGTCGAGATGCTGTTGGAGGACCGCATCTCGCTGTGGGACCGGGTCGCCCATGTCAGCAAGCCGGTGATCGCTGCGGTCTCAGGCTGGTGCCTGGGCGGGGGAAATGAGTTGGCCATGGCCTGCGACATGATTGTCGCCTCGGAGACAGCCAAGTTCGGCCAGCCTGAGATCACCATCGGAGTCATTCCCGGCGCTGGCGGGACCCAGCGCCTGACGAAGGCGGTGGGCAAGGCGATGGCCATGGAGATGATCCTCAACAATCGGACGCTTTCGGCGTCGGAGGCGCTACAGTGTGGCCTGGTCAACCGGGTGTGTCCCGTCGAGAGCTATCTGGACGAGGCGCTGCGACTGGCGGACGAAATCGCGGCTCGAGCCCCACTGGCCGTGCGCCTGGGGAAGGAAGCCGTCAACCAGGCATTTGACCTCTCGCTGCGAGACGGGATCGCCGCCGAGCGGCGGGCGTTCTACTTCCTTTTCGCCAGCCTCGATCAGAAGGAAGGCATGTCTGCCTTCATCGAGAAGCGAAACCCGGTGTGGCGGGGACGCTAGCCAAGGCCGGACTGACGACCATGCTTTCGTATCGAGGCCTGACGCAATTCCTCGGCCAACTTGGCGTGCGACCCGGCGGGATCTTGTTGGCGCATGTCGGGCCCGAACTTCCCCTGCAGGTTGTCGGAGGCGCCGATACCGTCTTGGGGGCATTGATGGCAAGCACGGACGGGCTGGTGATGCCGGCCTTCACGTTGCGCTGCATGGTTGTCCCCCGGCTCGGCCCTGCCGAGAACGGACTGGACTACGACGGGCAGCAGAACATCAGCCGGGAGGCCGAGTTCTTTGGCCGCGATCTGTCGGCCGATGCCACACTGGGGCCGGTGGCAGAGATCTTGCGCCAGATGCCGGACGTGAACCGGAGTGTGCATCCGTTGCTGTCCTTTGCCGGGTGGCACGCCGAAGAAGTGTTGCAGTCCCAGACGCTCACGGATCCGCTGGCCGCGCTCGGTGCGCTGGCTGCAGATGACGGCGATATCTTGCTACTGGGCACCGGCCAACGCGCCAATGTGACCCTTCACTACGCCGAGCAGCAGGCGGGGCGCAAGCAGTTCGTGCGTTGGGCGCTGACGGCGGGCGGGGTGCGGGAGTGCGCCCACATGCCCGGATGCGCCGACGGGTTTGATGCTATTCTGCCCCGGCTGGAGGGGATTGGGCGGAGAGAGAGGCTGGGCCCCAGCCAGGCCTGGCTTCTTCCCATGCGCGACCTGATCCACATCGCCATCAGTTGGATTCGGCAGGACCCGCGCGCCCTGCTGTGTGACCGCCAGGGCTGCGCCTGCTGCGCCGCGATCCGAGCCGACGTGCGCCTGCCCACATCGGGCTGATGCAAACCCACAAACAGGGGAATCGGCAGACGGATCTGGCCACAGGCTGAGCCCACGGTCCCAGCCAGAGGAGAGAGTCCTCGCATCGATGGCTGATCCAAAGGTGTTGGTTCTCGGGGCGACCGGCTTCATCGGCGGGCAGGTGGCCCATGCATGCCTGAGGCGCGGGTGGAGGGTGCGCGGGCTCAGGCGCCGAGCGGGCGCCGTGGGCGTCCTGGGCGCCATGCCCATCCAATGGATCGATGGTGACCTGAGCAGTCGGGAGCAGATGGCACTCGCCCTGGATGGCGTCGACAACGTCTTCCACGTGGCGGGCTACTACCCGAGAGGCGCAGCCGGGACGGCTGAACACATTCGGCGCGGCCTGTACGAGACCCGTGCCGTGCTTCAGGCTGTTAAGCAGGTGGGTGTCGCTCGATTGGTCTACACCTCCAGCCAGTCGACGATCGGATGGCCCTCCCCGCCGGGCTCGCGCCCGGTGGATGAATCAGATCACTACCTGCCCGGTTCGTTATCGGCTTCGGGCTACTATGAGGTCAAGGCTGCCATGGAGCAGGAAGTGCTGAATGCCGCCAGGGACGGGCTGCCCGCCGTGATCGTCAACCCGACGGCGGTCTTCGGACCCGGGGATGTCCATCTGACGACGGCCCGCCTGCTTGTCCTGGCGGCCAAGGGCGTGATGCGGGTCTCGGTGCCGGCGACGATCAATGTGGTGGACGTGCGCGATGTGGCGCAGGCCCATGTCAGCGTAGCCGAGGCCGGGACGGTGGGGGAACGTTACATCCTCGGTGGCGCCAACCTGAGCCTGCGCCAGTTCCTGACGTTAGCCGCCAACATCGCCGGCGCGCCCGGCCCCGGCCTTGAGATTCCACCGTCTTGGCTGGAGGGTATGGCGCGACTCCTCGGCTGGTTTCCGCCGCTGGCCTCAGCGGCCGGCCACCTGCGCGCATTGCGGCTTTGGCCGGCTTATGACAACCGCAAGGCACGCCGCGAGCTGGGCCTGCAGCCCCGGCCGATCGAAGACACGCTACATGACGCCTACCGCTGGCTGGCCGAGACACGCCACGTGAAGCTGCGACGGACTATGGTATGATGGCGCCGCCTGGCGAGGACTGCCGGCAAGAGGGCAGGATGACACAGCCGGAGAAGATAACGATCATCGAGGGGCCGGCACCGACCTTTGAGATCGTCAGTGATTCCTGGCTGTTGGGCCTGATCGAGGGTCCGTATGCGGGCATGGTAGCCACCTGCCACGTGCGGACAGCTAACGGACCTGCCCTGGTCGAGCGCTGCTATCGCGCCTGGCGAGACCACGCGCCGATGAATCTGGAGTACCGGACGGAGGATGGGCTGACGGAAGAAGCGCCCATCGTCGCCGTGCGCTGGGTCGAAGTCTCGGACGGCCATTTGCTGCTGTTGTGGGTCCGGCTGGAGGACAGCCGGGCGGAAATCGAGTTCGGGTTAGACCTGGATGACTCGCTGGACGAAGCGGGGGACGCCGGGCTAGACCCACTGCTCTGACATCGGCCACCCCGTCCCGCTTCCTACATCCATCTGTTTCATCGCCTGTCCAACCCGGCCTCGGCTGGGCTGGTTTGGGTTCTGGTTCTGCCTGAGTCGACAGGAGGCGCGCCATGACATGGGAGGAGGGTGTGCTGTACTGCGATCGATGCGGCGCCGAGATCGCCGGGGCTCCCGTGTTTCGGGGGGAACGGCAGCATTGCTGCGAGGACTGTGCCGAGGGGCGCGAATGCGACTGCGCCCTGGAGTTCGATGACGACCGACGTGCCTCGGCGGGCGAGCCGCCGGTCGGCTGACGCTTGTGGGCCGCGCCGGCGGGGGGATCTGCAAGATGGCTTGCAGTGAGAACGCATCCTATGACATGGGGGCTCGGGCTTCGTCCGACCCCCCATGTCCTGTGTGTCCTCTCTTATTCGATGCTTTCTGCACGCAGCCGATCGCGCGATCTGCGTCTTGCTTGGACCAGGCGATGGCTGCCCAGTGCTGCCAGCGCACGATGGCTATACTACTGGCCGAGTCGGGCGCGTTCTTCCTCGGCGACGGAATCGTCGAGCTTTCGATAGAGCGGCTGTGGTGACTGCAGCCGCTGGCCGGGGGGGAGCTGGCTTGGGGCCCACGCCCCAGAGGCTTCCTCCGCCGCATAGACCAGCGCCTGATGGTCGCGAGCCGTCTCCGTGAAGGTCTCGATATGCAGACTGCCTTGCAACGGAGACATGTAGCCCAGAGCGGCGTGCAAGCGCTCACTGGTGAAGGGCAGGAAGGGTGAGAGCATCACCTTGAGCGAGTCGATGGCCCGCAGCGCGGTATAGACCGTGGTGGCGGCCGCCTCGCGATCGGTCTTGATGACCGAGAACCAGGGAGCGCGATCCAGGTAGCCGTTGACGGCTCGTGCCAGGCCAAAGGCCTCGTTCAATGCCTCCCGCAAGTGCACGGCCTCTATCAAGCCGCCGACGGTCTCCAGGCCGCCTTCCACCTGCTCCAGCAGCTCGGCGTCGAAGGGGCGAAGGAGTCCGGGCGCCGGGATGCACCCCTCCCAGTGCCTGTAAGCGAAGGAAAGCACCCGATTGGCCAGATTGCCCCAGGTGGCGACGAGCTCGTCGTTGTTGCGGCGAACGAACTCCTCCCAGGAGAAGTCACTGTCACGCGTCTCCGGCATCAGGCAGGTGACGTAGTAGCGTATGGGGTCCGGGTCGAATCGCTGCAGGATGTCCGGCAACCAGACCGCCCAGTTGCGGCTCTTGCTGAACTTGGCACCCTCGACGTTCATGAACTCGTTTGCCGGAACGTCATACGGCAGGATGAAGTGCTGTCCAAGGTCCGCATCGTCGAGACGCTCGGCCCCCAGCAGCTCGGCCTGCCAGATGACGGTATGGAACGGAATGTTGTCCTTTCCCAGGAAGTTGTAGATACGTGCCTCGGGGGCATACCACCAATCTTTCCAGGCCTGCGGCTGGCGGGTGTTTGTTGCCCACTCGACGCTGGCTGTCAGGTAGCCCATCACGGCTTCGAACCAAACGTACAAGGCTTTCTCCTGCCAGCCCGGTAGCGGCACGCGGACACCCCATTCGATGTCGCGGGTCACCGGACGGCCCTTCAAGCCGTCGAGGACGTAGTTGCGGGCGAAGTTGATCACGTTGGGACGCCAGTGGCCGGCGTGCGACTCCAGGTAGGCGAGCAGTCGTTCGCTGAACGCTGGCAGATTCAGATAGAAGTGCTCGGTCTCGCGCACAACGGGACGGGCGCCGTCGATCTTGCTGACCGGATCGATGAGATCGACCGCGTCCAGCAGCGAGCCGCACTTGTCGCACTGGTCGCCGCGCGCTGCCTCATAGCCGCACACCGGGCAGGTCCCTTCGACATAGCGGTCGGCCAGGAAGCGCTGCTGAGTCTCGGAGTAGAGCTGACGCTGGGTGTCCAGGTACAGGTGGCCATTCTGGTGGAGGCGGAGGAACAAGGTCTGGGCGATGCGGTGGTGGTTCTCCGTATCGGTGTGGGTGAACAGGTCGAAGCTGATGCCGGTCGCCTGAAGGGTGTCCAGGAAGCGGCGGTGGTAGTGCTCGAACAGGGAGAGAGGCGTCTGTCCGCGCCGATCGGCCTCGACGGTAATCGGTGTGCCGTGGGAGTCGGAGCCCGAGACCATCAAGACCCGATTGCCCTTCAGGCGGTGATAGCGAGCGAAGATGTCGGCCGGGAGATAGGCGCCGGCCAGGTGCCCTACGTGCAAGTCGCCATTGGCGTAAGGCCAGGCGACGGAGACATGGATGGTAGCTGTCATGGTCGGCCTCGTCTCTCGTTCGATCGGTTCCGGACCACGTGGTACCCGACCGAGGTTCGGGATTGTAGCATGCAGCTCGGCGCGGCTGGGAGAAAACGAACCGCCAGCCGAGGCTGGCGGAAGGGTTGCCGGCGCGCCGCAAGCAGGCGCTATCGACCCGACGGGCCTCGCACCATCGGCTCCGGCAGTCCAGGCATCTCCATGGAGCAGAATGCTCCGAGGTAGTGCTGCGCTATGCTCGCTTCCTCGGTTCCCATTCTACAGCCGATGGATGGTGGGTCAACCCGGAGCAGGCGGCTGCAATGCATCGACCTTGGCGGCGAAGATGAAATCCGTCTCGCTCAATCCGCCGATCTTGTGGGTCCAAAGAGAGACAAGGACCTTGCCCCAAGCGAGGCACAGATCAGGGTGATGGTTGACCTGCTCGGCGAGCTCTCCTATCTGGTTGGTGAAACCGAGCGCCTGGCGGAAGTCCTTGAAGCGGAATTCCTTCGCCAGGTGGTGCTGCTCGACGACCTGCCAGCCGCCGCCCAGGCGCTGCGTCCAGTTATCCAGGACCGCGCCCTGGAGCGGCGGGACCCCGCCTTTGCATGGTACGCACTCCATCCTTGCCAGTTCGCTGCTCATGCTGACCTCCTGATCTGCCGAGCCCGGCTTAGGGCTGTGCCACTAGCAGGCCGCAGAGAAACCCTCAGGCGAGAAGAGGAATTGCAGTGTGTTGGGGTTTGGGCATCGCCCAGACCCCAACACATGCCGTTTTCTGCGTGTTGCTGCGCGTTTTTCCGCAACCTCCTGGGACATCTGCCCTCCCCGGGCCGCATTCGGGAAAAGGTCCTATCGCCCGGTTTCGCCTCCTCGGGTTGATTTGTAGATGGCCTCACGGTCTTCCTCTCGAAGGGAAGTGTTGGGCAAACCAAGTGCGTGTCTTGGCCACCGGAGTGAGTGGGTAGAACCTCTGTCCGCGTGTCCCCCGGACAGGAACTATCTGACGCCGTTGGCTACGGATGCTGGGACCGGATGCCTTCGATGACTTCGGCCGCCAGGTCATATCGCTGCAGCGCCGGCATCAGATAGATGCCGCCGATGTGAGGTGAAAGCCCCTGCACGGTCTCGAGGGCCAGGTCGCGGCCGGTCTCGGCCGGTGAAGGAGAGGCCGCCATTCGGACCTGGATCGCCTCTGGAATCTGCACACCCGGAACCTCATGCTGCAGGAAAGAGGCATGTCGTTCGTTGACCAGGGGGAGAATGCCGGCCAGGATCGGGATCGGCAGCGGCCCATACGCCTGGGCGTACCCCTCCAGGAAGCGCAAGGCAGCGGAGACATCGAACACCGGCTGGGTGAGCGCGTAGCCGGCCCCAGCGGCGACTTTCTTGTGCAGCGCCCGCATCTCGCGCGCCGGATCGGCGGGAGTCAGATTGAGGGCGCACCCGCAGAAGAAGGCCGTGGCTTCGCCCAACCGTCCTCCGGCATGATCGAGGCCGGCATTCAGATTCTGCTGAATCAGGCGAATCAAGCCCGAGGGGACCAGATCGACGTTGTCCATCGCGCTGGGAAAATCGCCGATCGAGACCGGATCCCCCATGACCACCATCACGTTGCGGATCCCCAGAGCGTGGACCGCCAGCAGGTCACCCTGGATGCGCAGCAGGTTCCGGCCCCGGGTGGGGAAGTGCAGGACCGACTCTCCGCCGACTTCTTGTTGGATCAGGTAACAGATCGCCCAGGGGCTCATGCGCAGGCGGGCCATCGGGCTGTCGGCGACGGTGAGTACATCGGCACCGCTTTCGGTCAGCAGGTGCGCCGCCGCCAGAATCTTCTGGGTAGAGAACCCGCGCGGGGGATCCAGTTCGGCGGCCACGATAAAGCGCCCTGCCGACAGGTTGCTGGCAAGCGCCGTTGGGTTCTCGTCGGGGACGAGGTCATCGGCGGCCGACGGCGGCGGGCTGGGCCAGGTGAGCGTGACCGGCGATGGCAAGTCCAGGGCACGGCGCATGGCAGCCAGGTGCTCGGGGGTCGTGCCGCAGCAGCCGCCGAGCAGGCGCAGGCCGGCCTGGCGGAAGGCCGGGACGTAGCCGGCGAAGTACTCCGGGGTGGCGGGGTAAAGAATGCGGCCGCCGGAGCGTTCAGGCCAGCCAGCATTGGGCATGGCCGACAGCCAGGCCTCAGGCGCTGTCTTGTGCATCTGCTGTAGAACGCGCAGCAGCTGGGATGGGCCTTCGGAGCAGTTGGCGCCGATGACGTCGGCGCCGCACTCTTGGAGCAGACGGGCCGCCTGCTCTGGAGAGTCGCCCAGCAGGGTTCGGTCGTCGCGGGTAAAGGTCAGGCTGGCGACGAGCGGCACGTCCGTGAGAGCGAGGGCGGCTTCCACCGCCAGGCGGAGTTCCCGAAGGTCGCTGAACGTCTCGAAGATGAGCAGGTCAACTCCGGCAGTGAGCAGGGCGTCGATCTGCAGGCGGAACGCCCGGGTGGCGTCCTCGGCTCGCACGCGTCCGTAAGGTGCCAGGCGCACGCCCAGCGGGCCGATGCTGCCGGCGATCCAGATGTGCCGGGCGGATTCTTGTGCCGCCTGCCGGGCGAGCCGAACGCCGGTGGCATTGACCTCCGCCAGGCTGCCTTGCAGGTTGACGGCTGCGAGCTTATACGAGTTGGCGCCGAAGGTGTTGGTCTCCAGCAGATCGCAGCCGGCGGTGGCATAGGCCTGATGGATTTCAAGCACCAAGTCCGGGCGGTTCAGATTCAACGCATCGAGACAGGCGCGCAGGTCGGCGCCGCGCGAGTGGAGCATGGTGCCCATCGCCCCGTCGGCGAGCAGCAAAGCGCCCTGCTGAAACCGGATACGTGCCGAATCGGCAGCGGGCATTCGGAGACTCCGGCGGCGTAGCGGAGGGTCAACCTCTGCCGCCGTTGCCCTTGGGATTGGGCGATCTTCATCTGCCGGCAGCGCGGATCAACCAAGGGGCCTGCCCTCACCGCTGAGGCAGGTCATGGGAATCTACCAGTACGGCCAGGCGGATGTCAACCCTCCGGGTTTGACCGCCGGGGAGGCTTGTGCTACGCTGAAGGACGTTCTATGCGGGCCGGATCTTAGTGCTCCTGGGAGAAGCCGACGTGAGGGTACGCAAGCACCCTTTGCTCGGCTTCTTTGGTTGACGGAGTCCGCACAGACGACGGAGGAGGAGGGAATGTCCGAAGAACGACAGCAGGGTACAGTCAAGTGGTTCAGCCGTGTGAAGGGCTACGGGTTCATCACACCCGATGGCCAGGAAAAGGAGATCTTCGTCCACTTCAGCGGGATCGAGGGAGAGGGTTTCCGCAATCTGGAAGAGGGAGAGAGGGTTTCCTTCGTCGTGGAGGAGACGGCAAAGGGGCCGCAGGCAGCACAGGTTCGGCCGCTGCCTGCGGGAGACTCCTCACAGGTTCGGCCGTTGCCTGCGGAAGACTCCTCGCAGGTTGATGAAAACCCCCTTCCTTAGAGAAGGGTCTCGAACATATGCCAGTTTCTCTCAGACGGCATGGCTTTTTCGTCAGCCCCCTGACCGCTGGGGCCACGTCTTGGCCGCCGGAGGCCGGCGGGATTGAACGGGTGCCCCGGTCGCCGCCGTGGAGGCATGGGACTGCTACAATAACCCGGTGGGGACGCTGTTCCTTGTAGCCACGCCGATCGGGAACCTTGAAGACATCACGCTGCGCGCGCTGCGGCTGCTTTCTCAGGTTGGCCTGATCGCAGCGGAAGACACACGCCGCACGCGGCAATTGCTGACTCACTTTCAGATCTCGACGCCGTTGCTGAGCTACCATGAGCACAACAAGCTGGCACGCCTCCACCGGATTCTGGAGGCCCTCCAGACAGGTGACGTGGCGCTGGTGACCGACGCCGGGACTCCTCTGGTATCCGATCCCGGCCATGAGCTCGTGAAGGCGGTGTTGGAGGCTGGACATTCCGTCAGCCCGATCCCCGGCGCCTCGGCCGTCCTCAGCGCCCTGGTGGTTGCCGGCCTGCCATCCGACAGCTTTCTGTTCCTCGGGTACCCACCGCGGAGGGCAGCGGCACGCCGCCGCTGGCTGCAGGCCATCGCCGCCGAATCGCGGACGATGGTCCTGTTTGAAGCACCTCATCGTCTTCGTGCCAGTCTGCGAGACCTGAAGGACAGCCTGGGAGGAGATCGCCCGGCGGTCGCCTGCCGCGAGATGACCAAGTTGCATGAGCAAGTGCTGCGCGGCAACCTGACGTCGCTGGAGCACCATTTCGAGCGGACCCAGCCCCGCGGCGAGTGCACCCTGGTGATTTCCGGATCGGAAAGGCCTGCCGGGCAGGGTGGGGCCGGCGGGGAGTCCTGGGACGCCGCCCGCGTCTGGCAGGCGGTCGACAACTACAAGAGGCAGGGCATGAGCGCCTCCCAAGCGGCCCGCGCCGTGTCGCGGGAGAGCGGGCTGTCGCGCAGAACCGTTTACCAGATGGCCACGGAGGAAAAATGAATCTCGATGACCCGGCTCGGTTCAAGAGCCTGGATCCAGAGGGGATGCTCGATCACATTGAGGGGCTGCCTGAACAGCTCGGCGCAGCCTGGGGGCTGGGCATGCGCCAGGCTCTTGCCAGCGAACCCAGGCCGCGACAGCTTGTCCTGGCCGGGATGGGCGGCTCAGCGATCGGAGCGGACCTGGTCGCCGCCTATGCCGCGCCGCTGGCATCGATTCCCCTTGTGGTGTGGCGCAACTATGGCCTGCCGGCCTGGGTCGACGGACAGGAGACGATGGTGATCGTCTCCTCGCACTCTGGCAACACCGAAGAAGCGCTCTCGGTCTACGATCAGGCTCGGCAGGCCGGGGCGCGGCTGCTGGCCATTACCACGGGCGGTGACCTGGCGCGGCGGGCGGAAGCGGACGGTGCCGCCGTCTGGCGCTTCGTGCACCACGGGCAGCCGCGCGGCGCGGTCGGCTTCTCGTGTGGACTGCTGCTGGCGGCGCTCCATCGGGTACAGGTCCTGCCGGACCCTGCTGGCGACCTCCGTGAGGCGGTGGCCGCCATGCGGGAACAACAGCCAGGGCTTCGGGCGGAAGTGCCAGCAGCTTCCAACCCGGCGAAACGCATGGCGGGGCAGCTGATGGACCGCTGGCCGATCATCCTGGGATCCGGCCCGCTTGCGCCGGTGGCGCGTAGATGGCGGACGCAGATCGCAGAGATCGCCAAGGCACTGGCGCAGTTCGAGGAGCTGCCGGAAGCCGATCACAACATGGTGGCGGGGGTGCAGCACTCGGACAAGCTGATCACCCGGGCGATGGTGCTCTTGCTGCGGTCCGCGCTCGACCATCCGCGCAACATCCTGCGGGTCGAGGCCACCCGGCAGGCGCTGATGGTTGAGGGCTTCAACACCGACATCCTCGACGCCAGAGGAGCCGGGCGCATGGCGCACCAATGGACAGCGCTGCATTTCGGGGACTACGTGGCCTACTACCTGGCCATGGCCTATGGCGTCGATCCCACCCCCGTCCCTGCCATCGAGGGGCTGAAACTGCAGCTGGCGGAGCCGCCAGGCGCGGCCTGACAACAAGCACGAGACAGGAGTGGGATTGGGCTTCGGCCAAGCCCGCTCCTGTCTCCTTTCATCTTCTCGTCTGATGGTCTTTTTCGGCGGCCGGCGCGTGTTCACGTGGGTATAATGCCCGCGTGACCCGGCGGCGCAACCGTACTGGCCTGTACGTCTTGCTGGTCCTGGCAGGCGTTCTCCTTGGCCTAAGCCTGGCCGCGCTGTGGGCTGCCCCGCGTGTCCAACCGGCAATCCCAACGGACGGAAGTTCGTCCGTCCCGGCAACCACACCCCTCCGGCTGACCTTCACCCGGCCGATGCAGCAGGACTCCGTTGAATCCGGTTTGACGATCGAACCGGCCATGCCGGGAGGAACGCGCTGGATCGGCACCACCCTGGTCTTCACCCCGGATGTTCCCTGGCCTGCAGACTCGATCATCACCTACCGACTGGAGGGCGCCGTGCGATCTGCGCGCGGCTTGCCACTCCTCGGCAGCAGATCGTGGTCCTTCCAAGCCGGAGAGCCGAGGGTGCTGTATCTGTCGCCGGCTGGTGGGCAAGCCGACCTGTACACCGCCTCGGTGGAGGCTGCTGAACCGGTCCGCCTGACGGAGACACCGCACGGCGTGAAGGAGTTCAGCGTCGGCGGGTACGGATCGCTGGTGGTGTATTCGGCTGTGCGCCAGGATGGACAGACGGATTTTCGGTTACGGGGAATGGGGAGTGGAGAGGACCGGCTTCTGTACGTCTGTCCGCAGGGAGCGCAGTGTGGTTCGCCCGCCCTCTCGCCGGATGGATCGTTGCTGGCGTTCGAGTTCGCCGAGAGCCGTCCCGGCCCAGGAGTGGAGCCTACCAAGGGTATGCGCAGCGTGTATGTCCTTCCACTGGATGGGGAGGAGCCTTTCCGTGTGAGCGATCCGGAACACCTGACGATGCTTCCGGTATGGGCGCCCGATGGGAAGTTGGGCTACTACGATGGCACGCTGCGAGCCACAGTTGTCCTGGCCCCCCTGGATCGGTCGCCGGTCACAATCCTGGCGTATGTGCCCAACGATCTGGGTCTGACCGGAGTCTGGTCAGCCGATTCGTCTTTCCTCGTCTTCCCGGAGATCGCCTTCCTTTCCGAGCCGGAGGGCGGGTCGACCCCGACGAGCGAAGAAACGGAGGGGGCCTTCTACAGCCACCTGGTTCGCGCCCAAGTGCCTTCGCTCTCGGTGATCGACCTGTCTGCGGTCAGCGGTGATCTGGTGGAGGATGCCTCCCCGGCTCTGTCTCCCGATGGGCAGTGGCTGGCCTTTGCCCGAAAGTACCTGGACAATTCCCGCTGGACGCTGGGACGGCAGCTGTGGCTGGCGAGGCCGGATGGGAGTGAAGCTCGCCTGCTGGTGGATGAACCCGCCTACAATCACTCCTCCATCACCTGGAGCGCCGACTCCGGTCGGCTGGCGTACATGCGCTTCAACCAGGAGGGCCTGGGCAGGCCGCCGGTGGTTCTCGTCTTCGACCTGTCTTCGGGTAAGACACAATTGCTGGCCGATGGAGGCTATCACCCCGAGTGGCTCCCCTGACCCTGGTCAACCGGCCCGCGCCCGACTTCACGCTGCCTGACCTGGACGGCAAGGAGCGGCGCTTGAGTGAGACACGCGGCCGGATCCTGGTTCTGGCCTTCTGGTCGGCTGAATGCCCCCACGCGGCGCGCCTGGACGCAGATCTGGCCAGACTGGCAACGGGCTGGCCGGAGGAGGTGGTCTTGTGGCGCGTGGCATGTATGGCCAACGAGGCGGCAGCTCTGATAAGGGACCGGGCCCGCGCCATAGACCTCGCGCCCATCCTGCTCGATGCGGACCAGGCGGTGGCCGACGTCTACGGTGTCCAGGTCACGCCGCACCTCTTCCTGGTAGACCGGGGGGGCAAGATCCGCTACTGCGGAGCGCCCGATGACGTGACCTTCCGTCAGCGAGTAGCCAGCCGCAGCTACCTCGAGGAAGCCATGCAGGCGCTGCTGCGCCGGGCGCTCCCAGCGGTGAACGAGACCCCGGCCTTCGGCTGTGCGCTGGTGCGCAGCCGTCCCTTGCCCAGCCGGGATGGGATGACTGGATGGGCGGACCCATCGTTCACTCCTCATTCCAATCCTTGACGGGCGCGGCCCTGGGCAGGAGGGGTCGCACCGATCGCGTTCTGACGGGCAGCGGTTCAGCAAAAACCGTGTTCGGTCGATGCATCCCCACCTATCTATCTTCTCTCCTTCGTCGGGCTCCGATCGAAACAGCTCCGCTCTCTTCGGCTTCCTGGGTTAAGTCCACCAAGTGCCAGCGCATTCGTCCGGTGGCGCGCCCAGGAGGCTGATGAAAGAGCCACGCAGCCTGAGAAGAATTCGAATATGAGGTGGTTGGGGCGAAGCCCCAACCACCTCATATTCGGTTCCCTTCTCTGAGAAAGGCGTATTCCATCAACCTGCTAGTGAGCGCCGGAGGGCGAAGGCTTGTCCTCGGTGAGGGCCAAGACCTCGGGCTGCAGCACGGCCAGCAGGTCGTCGCGGGAGAGGATCAGCCCGGCATTCGGCACACCGGCACCGACCGACAGGGTCTCATGGGCCAGGATGGCGTCGTCCGCAAGGAGCCGTATGGGCTGCGGCAGCCCGAACGGCGAGACGGTCCCTGGCAGGTAACCGGTCACTTGCATCACTTCGTCGCCGGTGGCGGTAGTCAGCCGTGTGACCCCCAGATGGTGTCGCAGCCGCATCCAGGATACCTGTCTGGTGCCCGGCATCAGCACAAGGACAAACATGCGGTTCTCGAGGCGAAACAGGAGCGTGCGTACGACCTGGCCTTCGGACAGACCGCGTTCGCGCGCAGCCTGCTCTAGCGAACGGACGGGCCGTTCGTGCTCGTGCAAGCGGTAAGAAATCCCAAGCGAATCGAGTTGCTGCGTGGCCGGCGTCGATACGCTCATGGAGTGGATTGTAGCCGAGCCGTGGCGTGGCTTCGCCGACGTGCGGTATACTTCCATTGCCGCTTGGATCGTCGGATCGACCGAGACGGTTGGGTCATCGCATGCCGATTTCCCCGCCCTCGGCCCGGGCGGGGTTTGCATTCTCTGCTCGGCATCTCACTCGAAGGAGGAGATAGCCATGTCCACCCCCACGGCCGAAGACAAGCACAAGAAGGTCACCACGCTTGCCCTGCGGCAGAAGAAGGCTGATGGTCGACGCGTCACAACCCTGACCGCCTATGACTACCCCACGGCGCTGGCGATGGATCGCACCGGGATCGACTGCATCCTGGTGGGCGACTCGCTGGGGATGGTCGTCCTGGGGTACGAGAACACCCTGCCTGTAACGATGGAGGAGATGTTGCACCATTGCCGGGCAGTGGCCCGCGGAGCGCGGCGGGCGCTGCTCGTCGGAGACATGCCCTTCCTCTCCTATCAAGTGTCGATTGAGGAGGCGGTGCGCAATGCCGGCCGCTTCCTTCAGGAAGGCGGGATGGATGCCGTCAAGGTTGAGGGGGGCCGGGAGAGGCTGGCGACCGTCCGGGCGATCCTGCAGGCCGGCATCCCTGTGATGGGGCATATCGGGCTGACACCGCAATCGGTCCACCAGCTGGGCGGGTTCCGCCCCCAAGGCCGGACCGCCGAAGCCGCGCTTGACCTGTTGCAGGATGCCACTGCCCTTGACGAGGCCGGCTGCTTTGCGATCGTGCTCGAGTCCATTCCGCAGGAGCTGGGCGGGCTGATCAGCCAACGCGTGAGCATCCCCACGATTGGCATCGGCGCCGGTGCAGGCTGCGATGGCCAGGTGCTGGTGACTCACGATCTGCTCGGCCTGTTCGACCGCTTCACCCCGCGTTTCGTGCAGAAGTACGCCGATCTGCATGCCGAGATGGCGCGCGCCTTCGCCGCCTACAAAGATGACGTCGAGGCCGGGCGGTTCCCAGGCGCGGAGCACAGCCTCGAGATGGACGAGGACGAGTGGCGGAGCGTGCGGCAGGCCATCGAAGCGGAGAGCTAGGCGTGGCAGATGAGCCCGTGCTGATCGTCGGCACCGGGGCCATGGCCTGCCTGTTCGCCGGCTTGCTCTCGAGCCGGGCGGAGGTCACTCTGCTGGGGACATGGTCCGAGGGCGTCGAGGCGCTGCGCTCGGGTGGGATCCAACTGGAGACGGAGGCCGGGAGGCAGGCTTGCCGCGTCCGCGCCACCCAGGACCCGGCCGCCTGCGCTGGCATGCGACTGGCACTGGTCCTGGTCAAGGCCTGGCAGACGCCGCGGGCGGCCCGGCAGTTGGCACAGTGTCTGGCCGCCGATGGTGTGGCGCTCAGCCTGCAGAACGGCCTGGGAAACCTGGAGGCGCTGCAAGGTGCACTGGGCGAGGAACGCTCGGCCGCCGGTGTGACAAGGATGGGGGCGACGCTGCTCGGACCCGGGCATGTGCGTCTTGGCGGTCGTGGCCCAACCATCCTTGGCGAGCACCGCCGCATTGGCCCGCCGGTGGTGTTGTTGCGCGGCGCCGGGCTGGCGATCGAACGGGTGGCGGACTTGGAGGGCGCCCTGTGGGGGAAGTTGGCCGTCAATGCTGGGATCAACCCGGTGGCGGCGCTCCTGCGGCTGAGCAACGGCGAGATAGTGGCTCGGCCGGGGGCGGCCGATGTGATGCGCCGGGCAGCGCGCGAGGCGCAGGCCGTTGCTGAGGCCCTGGGCATCCGGCTGCCCTTCCCCGACGCCGGCGAGCAAGCGGAACAAGCGGCGCTGGCCTCGGCCGACAACCAGTCGTCGATGTTGCAGGATGTGCTGCGCGGCGCCAGGACGGAGATCGATGCCATCAACGGTGCCGTGGTTCGCAGCGGTCAGCCCTTCGGCATCCCCACGCCTGTTAACCACAACCTGTGGCGGTTGGTGAGCTCCCTCACCCCGCCGCCTGGGGATAGCCAGCTGTGAAAGTGGTCCGTTCACTCGTGGAGCTGCGGTCTGCTCGGGCGGAGATGGCTGGCGCTTTGGGCCTGGTCCCAACGATGGGCTTCCTGCACGCAGGACACCTGTCGCTGGTTCGTCGCGCCCGTGCCGAATGCGCTTCCGTGGCGGTGACCATCTTTGTCAACCCGACGCAGTTCGGTGCAAACGAAGATCTCAATGCCTACCCGCGGGACCTGCCCCGCGATCTGGGGCTGCTGGAAGCCGAGGGCGCGGACCTCGTCTGGACGCCCGGTGTCGAGGATATGTATCCGCCGGGTTACCAGACCTGGGTGACCGTCGAGTCGCTGACCGCACCGCTGGAGGGTGCGCACCGGCCGGGGCATTTCCAGGGGGTCACGACGGTGGTCACCAAGCTGTTCAACGCTGTGCAGCCACAGCGGGCGTACTTCGGTCAGAAGGATGCTCAGCAGGCAGTCGTCGTGCGAAGGCTGACGCGGGACCTGAATCTTCCTATCGAGGTTGTGATCTGCCCGACCGTGCGAGAGGAGGATGGACTGGCGTTGTCCAGCCGCAACGCCTATCTGGAGGCGGACGAGCGAAGGGCCGCCACGGTGCTCTACCGGGCGCTGACGGCCGCCGCTCGTGCTTACGAAGGCGGGATGAAAGAAGCCGATGCGCTACGCCTGGTCATGTACGAGACACTGGTGGCCGAAACCGCGGCCAAGACGCAGTACATCTCGGTGGCGCAACCCGAGACGCTGGAGGAGCTCTTTGGCCAGGTTGACCGGGCGCTACTCTCGATGGCGGTCCACATCGGCAGCACCCGTCTGATTGACAACATGCTGGTGGGGCAGGCGGGCCTCTAGCCAGCAGGGACCGAGAGGAGAGCGGCGATGCTGCTGGCGATCGACATCGGGAACACGAACATCACGCTTGGCCTGTACGAGGGCGAGGCCCTGAAGGCTGCCTGGCGGCTGGCGACAGCCCACGAGCGCATGCCGGATGAGTATGGACTACAAATCCTCGGTTTGCTGGGCCACGCAGGGGTCGATCCGGCGCAACTGTCTGGCGGCGCACTGGCCTCGGTCGTCCCGCCCCTGACGAGCACCTTCCTGCAAGCCTGTGGGCAATACCTGAATCTACAACCGCTGGTGGTGGACACTGGGGTGAAGACCGGTGTACGGATCCGCTACGAGGACCCGAAGGCCGTGGGCGCTGACCGTGTGGTCGATGCGGCCGCCGTGCGCCACTTGTACGGCGGGCCGGCATGCATCATCGATTTCGGGACCGGGACGACCTTCGATGCGATCTCGACCGAGGGGGACTACCTGGGGGGGGCGATTGCCCCCGGAATGGGGATTGCAGCCGAGGCGCTGTTCCAACGCACAGCCAAGCTGCCTCGGGTGGACCTGGCGCGCCCGCCGGCGGCCATCGGGCGCAACACCGTCCATGCGCTCCAATCCGGGCTGGTATTCGGCTACGTCGGTCTGGTGGAGGGCATGGTGGCCCGGTTCCGGCAGGAGCTGGGCCCGGAGATGAAGGTGATCGGCACGGGCGGGCTGCTGGACCTGATAGCAGCCGAGACGCCCGTCATCCAGATCCGGGCCCCCTGGCTGACGCTGGACGGCCTGCGCATCGTGTGGGGAATGAACCAGTAGGTCGGGCGTGGCCCGACGCCCATGGCCGGCAGCAGCCACCGGCCCCTCGGTCCCCTTCTCCCCGGGCCAAGACATGACACTCATCATCTTGACGGGGCGTTCTGACGCCCCCTATACTGGTTCTGTAACATGTAACATTTTAGATTCCTGGGGCCTGATCAGAACTATCACCTGAAACCGGCGCACCGTAAGGTGTCTGCGGCCGGCTGGACCCATGCGATCGCCAAGATGGGCGACCGCGCCCCGTCCATCAACAAGCAGGAACGGGACAAACCCCTCGGACGAGTCGACACTGGGAGAGTGAGATGGTGCTACGGGAGCCCCAGCCTGTTGCCGAGCCCTTCGCCCCCCTGCCCCATACCGACCTCTCGGAACAAACGTACCTGGTGCTCAAGGACAGGATTCTCATGCGGCAGCTCGAGCCCGGCCACCGGATCTCGGTGGATGAAGTGGCGCATGGGCTGGGCGTCAGCCGGACGCCGGTGACCGACGCCCTCAAGCGGCTGGCCGTCGAGGGGTTGGTCGAGATCCATCCACGACGGGGAACCTTCGTCACCCAGCTCACGGTGCGCGATGTCAGCGAGCTGTTCGACATCCGCCTGCTGATCGAGACCTTTGCCGCCAAAGTGACTCTGAGCGAGGGACGGGCCGGTGAGTTCCTGCAGGCGATTGCCGAGCCGATCAATCGCATGCGCGAAGCCACCGTCAACGACTCCTACGGCGACTACGAATCCTTCATTGCTGCCGACCGCCAACTGCACGCGACGCTGGTTGGGATGAGTGAGAACCAGCGCCTGATGCAGATCTTCTCCGACATGAACGTACACATGCGAGTGGCGCGGGCGCACTACCTGAACAGCGTGGAAAACGCCCGCCAGGCGCATCAGGAGCATGAGGCCATCCTGACGGCCTTCCAGTCCGGCGATGCCACCTGCGTGGAACAGGCCCTGACGGCTCACATCTGCAACGTCAAGGCGCGAATCCTCGAACTGCTGGGAGCGCGGGGCGGTAAGCTATGAGTCCGGCAGCCGGCGCGGAGATGACTTCGACGGTCCTGGAGAGTTTTCGCCTCGACGGGCGGGGAGCCATCGTCACCGGTGCGGGACGCGGCCTGGGGCTGACGATGGCGCGGGCTCTTGGGCAGGCCGGGGCCCACCTGACGCTGGTCGACGTCAATCCCGAGGATCTCGAACGGGCGGCGGACGGGCTGCGGGCGGATGGCCTGCGCGCCCTGCCGATCGTGGCCGATGTCACCTCGGCTGCTCAAGTCCAGCAGGTGGTGCAACGCACGGCGGACGAGTATGGCGGTGTGCATGTCTTGGTCAACAATGCCGGGGTCACGACGCGGGCGCCCTTCGAGGATCTGGAACAAGCCGACTGGGAGAAGGTGCTGCAGGTCAACCTGGGAGGCATCTATCAATGCTCGCGCTGGACGGCGCGCCGGATGATCCAGCAAGGTGATGGGACGATCATCAATATGGCTTCGATCTCCGGGCTGGTGGGCAACCGCGGTGGGAACAACAGCCACTACTGTGCCACCAAGGGTGGCGTGATCGCCCTGACGCGCTCACTGGCGGTGGAGTGGGCTCCCAAGGGCATCCGGGTGAACGCCATCGCTCCCGGGTATTTCGTCACGCCGATGACCGATCGGCTCAAACAGCAAGACCCGTCCTTCTATGAAGAGCTCATCCGGCGGGTACCCCTTGGTCGGTTCGGCCGAGACGGCGACCTGGCCGGGGCCGTTGTCTTTCTGGCCAGTGACGCTTCGGCGTTCATCTCGGGCCATGTACTGGTGATCGATGGCGCCTACACCGCCTGGTGAGGAGGGGTCGGATGAGTGATGCGACCCTGCCCGGGCCCGCCGGAACGGCCCCGGCCGAGGCGGCCCACGGGCAGAGCAGGCTGTGGAGGGCGCTCGCCGCGCGCGGGGCGATCTGGATCGTCCTGCTCGGGCTCGTCATCATCTCCTCGATTGTCTCGCCGGTCTTCATGACCCCTCGCTTCATCTCGACGTTGTTGAAGCAGGCGGCCGCACTTGGGATCGTTGCTGTCGGGCAGACGCTGGCGATCCTGACGGGTGGGATCGATCTCTCGGTTGCCTCCGTCATGGCGCTGATGTCCGTGCTGGCGTCGCACTGGATGCACGGGGAGAACCGGTTGGTGGTCCCCGTGGCGATCGCCGCCCTGGCTGTCGCCGCGGCCATCGGCCTGGCGAACGGGCTGATGGTGACCAAGCTGCGCATCCCGGCCTTCATCGCCACGCTCGGCATGATCCTGATCGTTCAAGGTGCGCGCTTCATGTACACCGGCGGCACGCCGAAGGGATCGATCCCGGGGGGTGTCAAGTTCCTTGGGGGCGGCATGGTTGGCCCCGTGCCGGCAGCGGTCATCGCCTGGGCGATCGTCGTGGGAGTCTTCTTCGTCCTGACCCGGCTGACGGTATTCGGCCGGCGGCTGTACGCGTCGGGCGGCAACCCCCGCGCCGCGCACCTTTCTGGCGTCAATGTCCACCGCGTCATCATCACGGCCTACGTTCTGTGCAGTCTGCTGGCCGGTGTTGCGGGTCTGGTGTTGACCGGCTACTCGGGATTCGCCGACAACTGGCTAGGCCGGGGCAAGGATCTGGATTCGATTGCGGCGGTTGTCATCGGAGGCACCCTCTTCGCTGGGGGGAAGGGAGGGATCCTGGGAGGTGTCGCCGGCGTCCTGATCATCGCCATTCTCTACAACCTTGTGCTCTTGCTTGGATTTGACGAAGAGATCCAGCGCATTGTCAAGGGCGCCGCCATCATACTGGCTGTGGCTCTGTATGCAGGCCTGCGGTCGCGGCGGTAGGCCCTGATGGAAGGAGGTGCAGAGGCTGGAACGCGCATCCGGCGCAGATCAAGTCGATTGATAGCTCTGTCACGGGAACAAATCTAAGGAGGAAAAGAGTCATGTCCCGCAAAGTCACGTTTGTCTTCTCGTTCGTGCTTTTGCTAGCCATCGCCCTCGCGGCCTGTGCCCCAGCGGCTCCGGCTACCGAGGCCCCGGCAGAACCTGCGGCACCGGCAGCCACCGAGGCCCCGGCGCCGGCCCCGGCGGTTGAGATCCCCGAGGGGTATGTCGACACAAGCGCCTTCGCCAAGGAAGGGCCGTACGATGTGTGCTTCAGCAACGCCTCGGTTTCCAATTCGTGGCGTGTCATGATGAAGGCGCATGTCGACTACGGTGTCGAGGAAGCCCAGGCAGCCGGCCTGGTCGATGAGTATCGCTACACTGACGCCAATGACGATCCGGCGAAGCAGATCAGCGACGTGGAAGACCTGCTCACCCAAGGCTGCGACGTTCTGATCCTGAGCGCGGCGGCCTCCGACGTGGTCGATCCGGCCGGTCAGGCCGCGATGGAAGCGGGCATTCCGGTCGTCACGCTGGACCGGGATGTCGCTGATCCGGCCCACCGCGTCGCCTACGTTGAGGGCGACAACTGCGCCATGGGCAAGAGTCAGGCCGAGTTCATCGTTGAGCAGCTCGGCGGAGAAGGCAACGTCGTCGAGCTCTCGGGTATGGCTGGCGCCAGCCCGGCCGAGGAACGGCTGCGCTGCGCGAACGAGGTGTTCGCAGCCACCCCGGGAATCACGGTCCTGGAGCAGGCCTATACCAACTGGTCCCCGACCGAAGGCCAGCAGATCATGGCCACCATGATCACCAAGTACCCCGAGATCGATGGGGTGTGGTCGGATGCTGGGCTGCAGGGCGCGGGCGCAATCCAGGCCTGGCTGGATGCCGGCCTGCCGGTGCCCCCGATCACGGGGGAGGACTTCCAGATGTTCTGGCGTCTGTGGGTGGAGAACGAGCTGAACGCCTTCGCCCCCAGCTTCTCATCCCGCCAGGGGTACACGGCCGTGCAGACTGCACTGCAGATCCTGAAGGGTGAGCCGGTTCCGCTGCACACCTTCATCGATCCGCTGGTCGCCACAAACGACAACATCGCGGAGCTGTACAACCCGAAGCTGCCGGATGAGGCGATCGTGGATGCGCTGCCGGAAGTGCTGCAGAAGATGTACCCGGACGCCTTCAAGTAGTCCGTGACGTGGCCCGTGCCCTGCGCGGGCAACCCGGAGAGCGGCTGGCCGAGGGGCCATCCCTCGGCCAGCCTCCGGGGAAGCAACAATACA
>CAZBJQ010000017.1:0-30349 GCA_964492235.1 uncultured Anaerolineaceae bacterium
TCATCGTCTGGCTGACGTCTGCCTGCGGCGCTACCTCGCGTCCAGTCGCCTCCCCGACGCCGGCGCCACCGCCTCCCACCCCGTCTCCGACGCCGCAGATCCCATCGGTGCACCTCATCCAATCTCCGGGCAGCCAAGTGATGACCGATGAGGTCGTTGACGCGGTCAAGACCCTGGCAGAAGAGACAGGGCTCGTCCTGCTCGTTTCCGAATCCCTCGAAACCTTGCCATCTGACCCAGGGACTCGGCTGGTTGTGGCCGAAAGCGGTCAATCAGGGCTGGAGGCCGCAGTGACTGCGCACCCTTCTGCCCGCTTTCTGCTTTTGGACGCCTCCGGTGTCCACATACCCATCGGCGCGCCGGTCTCTCCCGATGAAGCCTTCGAGTCCCGGCGCTGCTTCGCCGCCGGATACGCCACCTCGCTGCTGGCGCCGGACTATCGGATTGGGGCCCTCTTGTCACCGTCGCCTTCGGGTGGTCCGTCGGCCTTCACGCAGGGCGTCGTCTACGGTTGCGGGCTCTGCAACCCTGCCTACCCTCCATTCGCCGAGTACCCTCTCGTCACCGCCGTGAACTCCGAGTTTGAGGCGATGGCAGCCCTTGAGGAGCTCGCTCAGCAGGGAGTGACAACAGTGTATCTGGGAGCCGGAATCACCACAGCCCCCCTCGCCCAAGCCGCCAACGCTCTGGGGATGACACTCCTCGGGGCCCAGCCCCCCCCAGCCTCGTCTGGACTCCTATGGGCGGGTTCCCTGCGGGCCGACCTGCCTGCAGCATTGCGGCAAGCGTGGACGGGCGCGGAAAACGACTCAACGAGCACCTACGTGGCGCCCCTTCGGCTGGAACACGCTGACCCGGGCATCTTCAGCCCGGGTCGGCAGTTTGATCTGATGCAGCTGATCGAGCGACTGGAGAGCGGCGCCGTCCGCGTCCTGACCGACTGACCCCGTGCCTTCCGCCTATCCCTCCACTACCTCGACAATGGTTCCGCCGGGCATCTCCACCGTGACATCACCGGGATCATAGGGGATGTGCGGCTGCGACCAGCGGAAGATCCACTTGGCATCTTCAGGCCGCGCGTTCACACAACCGTGCGACATCGGCTCCCCGAAATTGTTGTGCCAGAAGGTGGAGTGGATCGCCACACCGTCGCCGCTGAACAAGCTCGTCCAGGCGATCCCGGGAAGATCATAGCCGACTCCTGTTGTCCCACCACTCATATGGAGCGAGATCAGCTTGCGCCAGATGGGGTGGGGCCCGAGCGGCGTCGACCATTTGTCGACCGCATTCCCTTCTGCGTCGAACTTGGCCCCGGAAGAGATCCGGCCGTAGTGGACTTCTGTCTTCCCTTCAAAGCAGGACAAAGTCTGCCGCACTAAGTCCACCAGGATTCGTTTTTGTTCCACGTCCGGCGACAGCGGGGAGATCTCTTCCTCCACAATCGGACGAAAGGCGGCCGCATCGGCCCAGAGCAGATCCCCATAACCGTACCGCTCATTCACCCGGTACATCACCCGGTCGCCCTCTGTCTCGATGCGATCAATCCAGACCACCTGGCTGTAGTAGAGGCGGGGATTTGGAGCCTGGCGCAGGTAGAACGAGCGCGGGGGCGGATTGGCGACGGAGACATCCACATAGGGGACGGTCACCTCGGCCCACATCCCTGGTCCTAGGCTGGTTTCCTTCAGGGCGCTCACCGGCAAGTTCGGCACGTTTTCTACGGGCTGCAGTCTCGAAGCCCATACGTACCCATCATCCGTCTCCACCCAGCGTTGGTTGACGCTCCACGGGTACGATCCGACAACCTCCGCCAGCCAGGGAACGACGGCGTCATCGTACAGTTGCGCCACCTCCGGGCTCTCAGAGTCCGGCCGAGACCGCACCGCCACTTTCCCTGACACCACCCGGCCCAGGCGCGGGAATTCGGGGAAGCCCGCCTGCGCCGCCAGTCTGGTCGGCCGAACCACCAGGGCACCAGCCCCTGCCATCCCCGCCTTCAAGAACGACCGCCGCGCCCATGCGCTCATGTTGTACCCGACTCCAGCGCGTGATTAGACCACAGTCCCATCCTACGGTCACCATGCTCACGGAACGCTTCGACATTCTGACTCCGAAGCGGGGCCTCCCCGCCTCGTATGCTATAATCCGATCCGATATGACCGCCCCGCCTGAGCAGAGAACCGAACAACCCCCACCTCCGGGTAAGCCATCGCAGTCCAAGCGCATCGGCATCCTGATCGGCGTGGTATCTGTCGCCATTCTCCTGCTTGTCGTGATACTGCTCGCGATCTCCGCCATGGTACGCAACCCGGAGGCCACCGAGACCATTCGTGATGTCGCCATCATCCTGCTGGCGCTGGAAGGGTTCGTGATCGGGCTTGCCCTGACCATCCTCATCGTGCAGGTCGCCCGGTTGACCATTCTGCTCGAGAACGAAGTCAAGCCGATCCTCGAGTCGACCAATGAGACGGTCAACACACTGCGCGGCACCACCACCTTCCTCAGCGACAATCTCGCCGCCCCCGTCATTCGCGCCAACAGCGTGGCGGCGGCGGTTCGACGAGCCTTCGATTTGGTCCGATTGGGAGTTCGCCGCTAGTTCATCTTCCACACGTTGCCCGAAGGAGGCATGCCATGTCAGATCGAGGAAGCGAGTTCCCCGCCTTTTTTCTGGGGGTCCTTTTCGGGGGCCTCGTTGGCGCGGTCGTCGCCATCCTCTTCGCTCCGCAGTCCGGAGTGGAGACTCGCCATTTGATCCGGGACAAGAGCATCGAGCTCAAGGACCAGGCCAGCGATTACGCCCAGCAGGTGGGGCAGAGAGCTGGCGAGTACGCCCAGGCGGCGGGACAGAAGGCGCAGGAGATGGGGCAGAAGGGTCAGATCCTGATAGAGGAGCAAACGGCCAAGGTCACAGGCAAGGCCAAGGCCACCTAGACGCCGAAAGCGGGTAGAAGCCCAACCCCTGCCTGATGGAGATACGATAGATGAATGCGGCGCAGCCTGCCGAGGCTGCGCCGTTTCCTTCCTCCCCCTTCGCTATGTGCCCAGGGTTTCCGATTAGGTCGGTCCCGACACGGCTGCGATCGCTTCCGGCAGGCAGTCTGCCACGTCTCCCGCCAACACGCTGGCGGTGGTGCCGATCCCGTCGGCAGCCTGCTCGCCGGCCAGCCCGTGCAAGTAGGCGCCCGTCACCGCTGCCTGGAGCGACGGCAGCCCTTGGGCTATCAGGCCGACAATGGCACCCGCCAGCACGTCTCCCGTCCCACCTCTGGCCAGCGCAGCGGTGGCAAAGGGGATCACAAACACATCCCCGTCGGGAGAGGCCACAACCGTGTAGGCTCCCTTCAGAACCACGATTTGCCCCCAGCGACCAGCCCATTCCCGGGCGAAGGCCAGGCGATCCTTCTGGATGACATCCTTGGTGGCACCGGTCATCATGGCCATTTCGCCTGGATGGGGCGTCAGCACAGTCTGCCGAGGCAGCAGGGAAGGCCAGTCGTCCAGGCTTGTCAGCAGCCTCAATCCGTCGGCGTCGATCACCAATGGCGGGAGGGGCGTGTGGGCCCATTCCTCCTTGGATCCGGGCGCAAGGAAGCCGATTCCGGGCTTGCCGCGATGCCCCAGCAGGCGGGCAATGAATTCGCGCGTGGTCTCCTCGTGTCCCAGGCCGGGGCCGATCAACAAGGAGTCGCAGCCCCCCAGCTCGCGAGCGAGAACAGTTGCTGCTTCGCCGGAGATTACACCGGTGTCGTGGGGCAGAAGGATCCAAGTCGCCTCGGGCAATAGGGGCACGATCCCCGCCTGGACCGGAGCAGGGACGGCAAGCGTGACCAACCCAGCGCCAACCCGGTAGGCACCCAGCCCAGCTAGTGCGGCAGCGCCCGGGAAGTTGAGACAACCGGCCACGACCAGCGCTCGCCCAAACGTCCCCTTGTGCGCGTCCCTCGGACGGGCGGGGAGCCACATCCGGATGTCACTCGGTTCGACCAGGAACGATCGAACCGCTTGCAGTTCCGGCAGCTCCGGGTCCAGGCCGATACTGCCTACCACCAGATCGCCTGTCAGCCCGGCGGCGGGGAACGATAGCAGGCCGGTCTTCGCCGCCGCCAGGGTGACCGTGCGATCGGCGGGAATGGTTTCGGACGCCGCCTCCCCGCTGTCCACGTCCACACCGGAGGGGTTGTCGAGCGCCACCACGATTGGCTTGGCTTCCCGCGCCGCGATCGCACTACGCGCCACTTCAAGCACCTGCTGGGCTTCCCCCTCCAGGGGAAGGCGGAATCCGGTCCCAAGCACGGCATCGATCACCAGATCGGCGGAAGCCATCATGTTCTTGAGGACGCGCCATCGTTGGTCATCGCCGGCCACAGCTACCAGGAGCTGCGTTTCGCGCACCCGGCTCAGGTTGGAGTCGGAATCCGGGCGAGGCTTGACCAGATAGAAGGCAACTCTCGCCCCACGCTCGGCCAGGTGACGCCCAGCGACGAGTCCGTCACCGCCGTTGTTGCCCGAGCCGACCAGGACACTGACCCGCTTCCCCTCGACTTCCGGCCAGCGGCTCAGGATGGCTTCGGCTACCCCCCTACCGGCATTCTCCATCATCTGTGCATAGGACAGACCCCCGGCATCGGCCGCGCGCTCGATCCCCCGCATTTGGTCACGAGTAACAATCCTCTGCACCAGCTTCCTCCTGTCTGAGGCCCGCCATGCTCCAGTCTGGATCAGGCGGACGGGTCCAGTCCGAGGCGCTGCAGAGTCTCCGCCTTCGGCCGGCCGGTGGCTTCATCCCAGCCTCTCGCCATGTAGTACGCCCGGAGCATCTCCCGCAACGGTGGAACATAACCTCTTGTGCCCCCATCCGCCAGCGGTTGCAGCAATATCGGAGGCAGCCTCTCTGCGTCCTTCGTCCACCCCAGTCGCAGGTTGATCTGCCGCTTCAGATTCCAGGCTCGCTCCCCGACCTCCATCAACTCCGCAAGGCTGTAGTCGAATCCGGTTGCCCGGTTGACGAGCGCCAGGGTGTCATGGCCGGACACATTCGAGAAGAAGCACATGACCAGCGAGTTCCCGAGCGTCCGCCAGTCCTGGTGGCGAGCGACGTTCCCTGCCTTGACAGCACCATCCCAGCGGCTCAACAATCCCACCCCGACCTCCTCGAACGTGTGTCCCAACCCGTCCACCAGGAAGTAGTCGCTCTGATTGTGGCAAGCGCCCCGGGGAGACGTCGCGTACACAAGTGCCATCCCGGACGCTCCGCGCGGATCGTGATACGGCATTTCCAGCCCATGCACTTGGGCCGCCAGATCGGGTTGACCGACCTGATCTGCCAGGAAGCGCGCGCCCTTGGCCAGAGTGGCCCCGAATCCCTCCTGCCTCGCAGTTTGATGGACGAGCGATTCCACGGCCCGGGTATTCCCCCAGACTAGACGCAAGCCTCCGCTGTCTTCTTCCTTCAGGTAACCTCTCTCGAACAGCAGGAAGGCCAGCCCCAGGACGTTCGACAGGGAGATGGTGTCCATGCCATAGCGATCGCACAGGTCACCCATCCTGGCCACGAATGCGGCGTCAGCTATACCCAGTTGGGGGCCGAACCCCACCGTGGTTTCGTACTCGGCGCCTTTCCGCTCCATTCCTTCACCGAAACGAACGACTCGCCCGCAGGCAATCACGCATCCGTGGCAGGTGCTCGGGCGCACCAGCGCCGTCTCGGCAATCGTCGTTCCGGAGATCTGATCCACCCGCGCAAATGCTCCCTGGGTGAAATACCGTTTGGGCATCGTCCCCAGGTACTCCCAGTAGTCCGCAGCCCCGGCAGTCCCCGTCTCTCGCAGGGCCCGCGACAGGTTGTCGTCCCGGAGTGCCAGGTTCAATCTCCGGCGCAGGTCGGCGAATGCTTTAGGCTCGGCAACCGGAATGGGCGATCGACCGCGGCAGGCGATGGCCTTCACATTCTTCGAGCCCATGACCGCCCCCAGCCCCGTCCGACCCGCTACCCGGCCGTGGTCGCACAACACCAGCCCAAACGGTAGCTGCCGCTCCCCGGCGAGTCCGATGCATGCCACGCGAACCATGTTGTCCCCCAGCTCGCGTCGAATCAGATCTTGGCTCTGATAGGTATCCGCCTGGCCCCACAAATGCGTGGCGGGCTTCTGCTCGACCCTGCCATCATGAATCCACAGATAGACCGGCCCAGGCGCTCTGCCGCGCAGAATCAACCCGTCGACACCGGCAGCCCGGAGCTCCGTGCCGATGAACCCGCCGATGTTGGACTCGGCCCACAAGCCTGTTGCCGGAGACCGTCCGCACAGGACCATGCGGCCCACAGCCGGGCCAGCCGTCCCGGTCAGGGGCCCGGTCATCCAGATCATCGGGGCTTCGGGCGAGAGAGGAGCGATGGACGGCTGCAGCTCAGCCCAGAGCAGATGGGCTCCGAGGGATGCTCCACCAAGAAACGCCCGCTGGGCATCGTAAGTTATCGGGAGCTGCGTTTGCTCTCCCGACGAAAGGTCGAAAACAAGGATTCGCGGCGGATTCAGCGCCATCCAATGCTATCCTCTCCCCATGGAAACGCGGGGATCGTGCGATGAAGTCTCAGCCGGACCTCCCTTGGCCGGGATCAACGCCATAGCATATTCCGCCAGGGCGGTGATCGTCAGACTCGGATTGACGCCCGGATTGCCCGGGATGACCGAGCCGTCAACAACGTACATTCCGGGGTAGCCGAACACCCGGCACTGAGCGTCGATCGCGCCATCCTCGATCGACGTCCCCATCGGCATCCCGCCCATCAGGTGGGCCGTAGTCGGAGTATTGAGCAGGGTTTCATTGAAGCTTCCCTGCGGCACGCCGTTGACCAGCGCAGCGAATCGCCGGACGATGTCGTGGGCAATTCCCAGTTCTCCTTCCAGCGGACGGACCTCGTCGTCCACGGAGACCAAGCCCTTGCGGAATCCGGTTAGCAAGCCTCGCCCCCGCGCCAGCCGGAGGCGGGAATCGGTGGACTGCATGACGAGCACAATCGTCGTGCGCCGCGCCCACCCGGGCAGAACTTTCGAGCGGGCCAGGTCGACCGGATGCAGGGCCATCGTCTTCAAGAGGCGCCACAGCCTGACCCATCGTCGATCGCCGGCGTCCACCAGCGGCGCGGCCAAGAGCCTCATGACAGAAAACCCTTCGGGATAGCGCACGGGCTCGACGTGTGTGGCCGGGTCAGCCTGAAAGATGGACGTGATCGCCAAACCATGGGAGTAGTCGGTATGATCGTTGCGCGCCGTGACGCCCAGAAGCGCCTCGCTGTTCGTTCTGACGTCGCTGCCGACACGCGGGGAGAGGTGCCGTAGCGACCCGGTCTCGTCGCGGCAGCGCAGCAGCAGGGACACGCTACCCAACGCCCCGGCCGCGACCACAACGTTGCGTGCCCGCAGGCGCATCCTGCGCCACGAGGCGAAGGAAGTGGATTTGCGATACACGACCTCGTAGCGAGCTCCGTCCGCCGCCGAAACCGGCCGGATGTCGACCGCCTCGCTCTCGGCGCGGATCGTCACCCCTGCTTTCTCTGCGAGATACAGATAGTTCTTCACGAGCGTGTTCTTGGCATTGTTGGGGCATCCGATCATGCAGGCGCCGCAGTGGTTGCAGCCGGCACGCGGGGGTCCCTGACCGTCGAAATAGGGATCGGGTACCTCCTTCCTTGGCTCGCCAAAGAAAACCCCAACATCGGTGAGGTGGAAGCTGCCCTCTGTCCCATACTCGGCAGCCACTTGCAGCAGCACATCATCGGCCGGGCCCTGTTCAGGATTGGGCGCCACCCCCAGCATGCGACTCGCGGTCGCGTAGTGGGGGGCCAATCGAGATCTCCAATCCCCGTGTCGGCGCCAGGCCTGAGCAGCGAAGACCTCATCTCCGGGCTGGACAAGAACATTGGCATATCCCAGACTCCCGCCGCCAACCCCACTGCCATGCAGCGCCAGCACTCCCCGCAGCCACGTGATCTGCAGGATCCCAAAGCAGCGCAACGCCGGCAACCACAGATACCGGCGCACATCCCGGTTGGTCCGGGCAAAATCCTCGTCGCGGAATCGACTCCCCCGTTCGAGAACCACTACGCTGTATCCCTTTTCGGCGAGGCGCAGGGCGCACACGCTACCGCCGAATCCGGAACCGATGACCACGAAATCAACGACGGAGGCAGTGGAGTCAATCATCACCGGGTCACCAGGCCATACTTACGCAACCCGGGCTGATCATTCGTCCAGCCAGGAGGGATCCAGGCGGGCGACTTCCTGGATGGAATCAATGGACGCCATCTTCAGTTCGCGGCTCGTGAAACAGCGGCGGATGTCTTCTTCCGATTCCGCCTCCCACTCGCAGTACAACTTACCGTCGGCCGCCGCGTAGAGAGAGCTCAGCCAGACGGGGCCGCCGGGCGTGTGGCGCGTTCGCTGCCTCAGCCCGCGCCAATCCTCCACCCATTCCTCCTGTGTCGGGAATACGTCCTTCACGGAGTGGATCGCCAGATATCGGCGCATGACGGGCCTCCTCAACTAGGCGAAGTCAGGCTTGGGATCGATCTCCACCAGGCGACAGCACCTGACAAAATCCAAGACCGTCGGGACGTTCCGCAACATGTAGGCCATGTTCCCCTCGACCTTGAGCCGCCGCGTCATCATGGCCTGCATCGGATCGAGCTCACCGGCGATTACCTTGTAGAAACTGTGCAGCGGCGCTCTCAGAACGAAGGCCACCTTGGGCAGTTCGCCATCGGCGGGAGGGTAGGCTCTGACCTCGCGACAGGCCCCATGCCAGAGGTCCAGGTAGAACACGGCCGCCCACCCCTCCCCTGCATCCTTTTCCAGGACACACAGCATATCGCCCTCCCAGTTCCTGGCGATCCGGGCGTATGCTGCATCACCATTCAACACAGCCTTGAGGGCGAGCAGCCATTGTTCGCTGGGGAAAGCGTAGCCCATGCATTCCTCCTGACACGAGGGATTATCCGCCATCGGGTTGTGCCTGTCAACGAACGGCGTTTGACAGACGGGCGCAGGCTCATATACACTGCCAACCAGGATGGGATCATGCAAACACGAGCCGAGCTAGAACAGCACGAACACCGGGCGCTCTCGCCCTACGGGATCCGCAGCCGGGACTCGCGCGGCCGCGCCTTCCCGGAGGACGAACATCCCTACCGGACCTGCTTCCAGCGAGACCGCGATCGGGTGCTCCATACGACGGCTTTCCGACGGCTCGAGTACAAGACCCAAGTCTTCATAACCGCCGAGGGAGATTACTACCGCACCCGGCTGACCCATACTCTTGAGGTGGCTCAGATCGGACGGACCGTCGCCCGAACTCTCGGCGCCAACGAAGACCTGGTCGAGGCGATCTGTCTTGCCCATGACCTGGGCCATCCGCCCTTCGGCCACGCCGGCGAGTCGGCACTGGCCCGGCTGATGTCCGACCACGGCGGCTTCGACCACAACCGGCACTCGCTGCGCATCGTCACCCACCTGGAGCGTCGCTTCCCTGAGTTTGACGGCCTCAATCTCACCTGGGAAGTGCGCGAGGGCATGGTCAAGCATGAGACCGAGTACGATGTCTCGGACGCACGCGACTATGAGCCCGAGAAGCGAGGCAGCCTGGAGGCGCAGATCTGCAACGCCGCCGATGAACTCGCCTATTCGGCGCACGACCTCGACGATGGTATCCGCTCCGGCCTCATCACCCTCGGACAGTTGGATGCAGTCGCCATGTGGGAGGTCTTGGTTCGTGACCTCGGGATCCCGGCGGGACCCCTTGAGGATCTGGCTCGCCATCGCCTGATTCGCCGAATGATCAACCTTGAGGTCACCGACCTGCTTGAGACGACATCGAAAGCCATCTCCGATGCCGGCGTATCCAACGCGGAAGATGTGCAACAGCTGGACCACAACCTGGTGGGGTTCAGCTCATCCCTGGCGGAAATGAACCGACAGCTGAGGACATTCCTGTTCCATAACCTGTACCAACACTACCGCGTCTTCCGGATGCAGGTCAAAGCGGAGCGGATCGTGAATGAGCTCTTCGAGGCCTACAGCGCCAGTCCGGAGGTGCTGCCTGACGAAGCCCGCGCCCGAATTCCGCCGGAAGGCCTGTACCCCACGATCCGCGATTACATTGCCGGAATGACCGACCGCTTTGCCTTGCAGGAACACAGCCGTCTCTTCGATCCCAACACCCTCCCCTGATCTCCCCCGAGAGCTCGGCCTCGTTCGCGTGGTAACATCGCCCCGTGCGTGGCATTCAGCCACAGCGTGTCCTGTGAGGGGAGATCCCGTTGGCGACCCGGCTCTCCATTCGCTCGAACTCCACAACCGTAACGCTGGCATTTCCCCGGGCTTCCCCCCACTCCGGCGCCGACAATCATCGGCTCAGCCTGCCCGCGCCCGTCGCGCCACCCTCACCCTCGGCGCAAACGGCCGCCGCCCTCAGCGCGCGTCTCCGCATCCCGCCGGAACAACCTGCCGGGGATTTGCTTCCTAGGAAGTCGCTGGAGTGGATCCGCAATCCGCGCTCTTCCGCCTTGATCACCCATGCCTGGCACCAGGTATCCGCCGGATTCAGACAGCTTCGCCGGGTCCGGCTTGGCCCACAGGAATGAGACTGCAGCCGCCGTCGGATTCTCTGCCATTCCCCGTGGGTTGTCCCAGGGCATCTAGGGCCGGCTCCCTCTCGGCTCCGATGACTGAGGGGCCTTCCACGGCTGCCGCCATCGGCCTGACTCGCCTGCGCGCCCGCAATCCAGGTCCATCCAGGAGTCATCGCCCGCTATGGACAAACGAGACATCTACCTGACGCCCGAAGGGGCCGAACGACTCCAGAGAGAGTTGGATGAGCTCCGAGGCCCGCGGCGTCGCGAGCTGGCTGCTCGTCTTCGGCATGCAGTTCAGCAGGGCGATCTGAGCGAGAACGCTGACTACACCGTCGCCAAGGAAGAACAGGCCTTCCTCGAAGGTCGCATCCAGGAGCTGGAAATCGTCCTCAAGCAGGCCATCATTGCCGATGGCCCGCTCGAGGTGGGAGTGGCCCATGTCGGCAGCACCGTCGTGGTGGTCGAAGATGATCTCCCGCCCGAGACCTACCAGCTGGTAGGCGTCAAGGAGGCCGACCCGCCTTCCGGGCGTATTTCGCACGAGTCGCCTTTCGGCCAGGCCTTGATGGGCCGCCGGGCAGGCGACACCGTCGTCGCCAGCACCCCGGGCGGCGAAGTGTCGCTGCACATCCTCGAAGTTCGATAGCCAGACGAGTCTGTCTTGGGCGCAACCCGAGGCACAATGGCCAAACGACAGGCAGGGCTTGGGCGGCGCCCAAGCCCTGCCTGATGCGCTTCTTTTTCGTCGAACCGGGCTTGCGGAAGCGCCCTGCTTCCTGCGCTCCGGTCCCGACCTCAGCCGGCCTTGCGCGAGGCCCTCAACTCGATCGTTACCCGCTCGAAGAAGCTCTCCGACGGCAACGCTGACTCGCCGTAAACCAGGTCGACGATTCTGCCCTCCACCAACAAGGAGGCGGTCTCCAGGGTGATCGTTCCCCCACTGGCTGCCAACACAGGGTCGCCCTTAGCAGCCAGCCGGGCCCGCGACTCACCGTCATTGTAGGCAAACCGGCTGAGCAGGACCTTGGTCACCGTCTGGATGTCGTTCTTGTCGAACAGCCAGATCTCCAGCGCTGTGACCTTCTTGGGCTCCCCGACGCCAATGATGTCCCCCAGGCCCACCCCGCATTCGCCCAGGAAATCACCCGCCGGGCTTTCAATGCTAAAGGAGTCGTCGTACAGGTCATCTCCCAGGCTGTAGATGGTGCGGAACATGGCCAGCGGCGCCTGCGCTACCGGCGCCCCGGCCGCGACCGGTGAGGGCGCCGGGGGGCGGTACACGTCGCCGACGTACTCACCTTCCGGCTCCTGATCGAACGAAGCCCCCGCCGGCCCCGCTACGCCCCGACCTTGGCGCGTGGCCCGGCTGCGCCAGAGCAAGGCACCGCCCAGCAGCAGGCCCAGAACCACGGTCGCGCCGCAGACCGGCAGCAGGTACTTGGCGGCCGCGCCGACCGTCCCAGGCTGAGGCGTCGGCGTTCCCACCGGCGTCTCTGCCTGGTAAATGTCGATGAGTGCATAGAAGTTCTGGATCGAAGTGTCGCTGACATCCCCAGGGTTTGCGGCCACCTCGGCCAGCCCCGCCGGGCCGGCGGCGCCCAGTGATTCGTAGCGCTGCATTGCCAGATCTGCATTCCGGTTGACCGAATACGAGTCGATCACCATCCGCATGTAGTCGACCTGGAGGTCCTGTCGCAAGTCCTCGGCCGAGGCATCGCTCCACTGCACAGGAACGAGGACCCAACCGATGAACAGCCCGACGGCGAGGCCGGCGGCGACAGCTATCGCCACCAGCACCGGGGATCGCTTCAGGGTTTCTCTCGCACGCTGCATATGCCCCTCGCTCTTCACAGCCCTGTGCCAGCCGACCCCGCCATTCTAGACCGCGGCCCCGGCCTCAGCAAGCCTATCCAGGTGCAGGTTCTATGCCGGTTCCTCGGCCGGCACAACCGCCGAGCGTTCGTACCGGCTTCCGCAGGCGATGCACACAGCGTGAGTTCGGTTCTCCACCACCAGCAGCCCTCCACAATTGCTGCATTCCCCGGGCAGAGGTCGCTTCCAGCTGGTGAAATCGCAGGCGGGATAGTTCTCGCAGCCGTAAAAGGTCCGCCCCTTCCGAGTGCGGCGCTCGATGACCTCGCCGCCGTCCTTTGGACAAGCGACACCGATCTTCTCCAGCCAGGGCTCGGTATGCCGGCAGGTCGGGAAATCCGAACAGCCGATGAACTTGCCGTACCGGCCGTATCGAACGACCAGCGGCTTGCCACAGCGAGGACAGGCGCGCTCCAGCACCTCCGGTTCGGTCTTGACTTCAGGCATATCCAGCGCCGCCTGCTTCACCTGCGCCGCGAATGGCGTATAGAACTCGCGGACGACCTCCGTCCACCGCCGGCTGCCGGAGGCGACATCGTCCAGCTCCCCCTCCATGCGGGCGGTGAACCCGAGGTCCACGATATTAGGGAAATGCTCGACCAGAAGGTCATTCACCGTGGCGCCGATCTCGGTCGGATACAGTCGCTTCGCCTCGCGCTGAACGTATCCCCGCTCCTGCAGTGTCGAGAGGATGGGCGCATACGTCGACGGTCGTCCGATCCCGTTTTCCTCCAGTGCCTTGACCAGACTGGCCTCGGAGAAGCGGGGTGGCGGCTGCGTAAAGTGCTGCTCGGACTTGAGGTCTTTGAGTTCCAGGTGATCGCCGCGCTCGAGGTCCGGCAACTGCGCCAGCAACGTCTCCTGTGGCTCTTCCTCACCGTTGTCGCCGCCTTCGCTGGGCCGGTCCTCATAGATGTCAAGGAACCCCGGGAAGCGCAGGGCCGAGGCCGATGCCTTCAATTCGTAGCTGTGGCGTTCACCCCTGCCTTTAACGTCGATAGCCCGGGTGTCGTACTCGGCGGGCGCCATCTGCGATGCCAGGAAGCGCTTCCAGATCAGGGAGTACAGCTTGTATTGCTCCGTCGTCAGGTTCGCCCGCACTCCGTCCGGATCTCGAGCCGGGTCGGTGGGCCGGATGGCCTCATGCGCCTCCTGCGCGCCTCGCGTCCGGGTGCGATAGACCGGCGGCGCAGGCGGTATGTAGCGTGGTCCGAATCTGGCTTCGATCACCTTGCGTGCCTCGTGCTGCGCATCCGTCGCAACGTGCGTCGAGTCGGTCCGCATGTAGGTGATCAGCCCGACCGACCCTTCCTGGCCAATGTCAATCCCTTCGTACAGCTGCTGGGCCAGCGCCATGGTCCGCCTTGCGGTGTATCCCAGACGACGCGAAGCGTCTTGCTGAAGCGTGCTGGTGGTGAACGGGGGAAACGGGCGCCGGGACCGGCTCCCGGAGGCGGCCTTGGCGACGACGAACTCCGACCGGCGCAGCCCTGCCAGGGCGTCCTGGGCCGAGAGCTCGTCTCCCAAACCAGGTTCCTCTCCATCCAGGCGAGTCAGCCGCGCCCAGAATGCCGGCGGCTTGGACGGGTGCAGCAAGCTGGCGTCGACCGTCCAGTACTCCCTTGCCTGGAATCCTTCGATGGCACGCTCGCGATCGACGACCAGCCGCAAGGCGGCCGATTGCACCCTGCCGGCCGACAGCCGGCTGCGGACCTTGGACCACAGCAGAGGGCTGAGGCTGTAACCCACCAGGCGGTCCAGGATACGTCTCGCCTGCTGCGCGTCGACCAGGTGCGCGTCGATCTTGCGGGGATGCTTGAAAGCCTGCTCGATCGCCAGGCGCGTGATCTCGTGGAACACCACACGTTTGGCCTGCGACGGCTCCACTTCCATCGCCTGCAGCAGGTGCCAGGCGATCGCCTCCCCCTCACGGTCGAGGTCCGTCGCCAGAAAAAGCTGCTCTGCCCGCTCGGCCTCTGCCTTCAAGGACTTGACGATCTGACGCTTCTCATTCGGGACCCGGTACTTGGGCTCGAAATCCTTCTCGACATCCACCGAGAGTTGGGACCGGAGCAGATCCCGGACATGGCCGACCGAGGCCCGTACCGTGTACTCTTTCCCGAGAAACCGACCGACGGTCTTGGCCTTGGTCGGCGATTCCACGATCACCAGCTTGCCATGGGGCTTCGCTCGGCGCGCCCGCCTGGCCGGCCTGTCCGCCACGGGTGGGGGCTCCAAGCCCTCGTGGGCCGGGGTTCGGCCCATCCGAAACAGAGTCGTCTGGCAGACAGGGCATGTTCCGCGCGTGGCGGCCGTGCCGCCTGCGGTGAACACCGCCACAGGACCGGCCACCTCCCGCTTCACTTTACATTTGACGCAATATGCTTCCACACACATCTCCCATTACAGGTAGTCCCGGAAACCGCGTTGCTCCAACTCGCGCACAAGCTCGCGCACCCTCTCGCTTTGGCTGGCGGGGAGCACGAGCAGCACATCTCCCGTGTCGACGATCACAAGATCTTGGGCACCCAGAACCGCGATCAGGCGTTCCGACGGCTCGACCTGGTAGATGAGCGTTCCTCTGCAGTCCGTCAGCAGAGATTTGTTGGCTAGCACGAGGTTGCCTTCGTGATCCGTTTCCACGACCTCTCGCAGGCGATCCCAACTGCCGATATCTTTCCACCCCAGGCCGGTCGCCGGCAGCACAGCGACCTTCTTCGCCCCTTCCATCACACCGTAGTCGATCGTCTGGCTGGCGAGGGCGGCCCAGGTCTCCACGATCGCCGGATCAGCCCACTTCCCCGGTGCGCGGCGGATTCTCTCCAGCGCCGCGGCCAGGTCCGGCATCTGGCGAGCGATCTCTTCCAGGATCCGGCCCGTCCTCCAGACGAACATGCCGGAGTTCCATAAGTATTCGCCACTCTCCAGATAGGTCTGCGCCAGTGAAGGGTCCGGCTTCTCGCGGAACTCTAACACCCGAAAGGCGGCCGCATCCGGCATTGGCTGGCCGCGGTGGATGTAGCCATAGGCGGTGGCAGCATACTCCGGGGGAATCCCAAATGTGACCAGTTCCCCTTGCGCCGCCAACTCCGATGCCTGAACGATCAGCTGCCGCAGGCGATCGCCATCCGCGATGTAGTGGTCTGAGGGAAGGCAGGCCATGATACTGCGGTCCGATCGCTCAGCGCACACAAGCGCCGCCATCCCGATGGCTGCCGCCGTGCCGCGGCCCTCGGGCTCGACAATGTACGAGTCACGCGGCAGTTCGGGGACCTGCACTTGCAGCTGCTCAAGCTGGGCCCGCGCGGTGGCGACCAGGATCCGCTCCACTGGCAAGAGTGGGAGCACCCGGGCAACCGTCATTTGGAACAGCGTCTGCTCACCGAGCAGACGTAGTGCATGCTTCGGGTTCTCGCGACGAGAGACCGGCCACAGCCGGGTTCCCCCGCCGCCGGCGAGGATCACGGCATAGAGATCCGCGGCTATCATTCCACTTGATACCCCGCTCGTGCCTCACGGGCCAGCACGTAACGCATCCCGCCGACGGAGCGCACCCTCCCCCGAAGCTCAAGTAAGGTCAGGCATGATGCCACCTGTCCCGGGGGTAGGTCGCACTGTCGACTCAAATCATCGACGTGCATCGGCTCGCGCGACATCGCTTGCAGGACTTTGCGCTCGCCTTCAGAGGCCGGAGCCGCCTCCTGCACTACGTCGGCGACGGTCATCTCCAGATTCAACGCCTCGAGCACTTCCTCAGGCGAGCGCAGCAGGCGGGCGCCGTTGGAGATCAGCCGGTTGGTCCCGCCACTGCTCCGGCTGTAGATCCCGCCCGGAACCGCAAACACATCTCTCCCCTGCTCGGCGGCGAAATCTGCCGTGATCAGGGCACCGCTCGTCTCGCCGGCCTCCGTCACCACCAGCGCCATACTCATGCCGGAGATGATGCGGTTGCGCGCCGGGAAGTTGGCCGGCTCGGGGGACCGCCCAAGCGGATACTCCGTCACAATCGCTCCATTCTCTGCGATGGCCTCCGCCATTCGACGGTGCTCGGGCGGGTACACCCGATCCAGTCCGGATCCCAGCACCGCGATTGTCCGGGTTCCATTCTCCAGTGCCGCTTGATGGGCGATCCCATCGACGCCTCGGGCCAATCCGGAAACCACGGTCACCCCAGCTGCTCCCAGTGCCGACACGACATCGCGTGTTACTTGCTGCCCGTAGGCACTCGGCTTCCGTGTCCCCACCACTGCCACCGCCAACTCATCCTGCGCCTGCAAGGACCCCCAGACGTACAGCAACGGCGGAGGCGCATCGATTTCCGCCAGGCGCCGCGGGTACACAGCATCTTCCCAGGTGACCGCCCGGAACCCACTGGCCGCCAGTCGGGCCATCTCCACATCTAGATCGAGGCGGCTTCTTGCCTCTGTGATCGAGCGCACCAAGCTTGGGCCCAAACCCGCGGCGGACAACTGCGCATCACTTCCGTTCCAGGCTGCCTCGAGATCGCCGAAGGCAGCCAGCAGCATTCGCAGGCGGACCCCGCCAATCCCACTGGCGTGGCTGAAACCGATGTAGTAGCGTGCGTCCCCCATACGCCCCCTGTCTCGAGACAACCGGGAGAGAATACCATGCCGAAATCGCGTATGTCAAGCCGGGCGCGGGCCACTGGCAGCATTCGCAGCGTCCAGTCTGAGCATGACTAGGAGCGGTCGCTCCCGACCCAAACGGCGCGCGAAATGCCGACTCACTCAGACAGATGGCCTCTCGCTGCAGCCCGAGGGCGGCCTGCGCGGCGATGGTCCGGGCTACGGATGGTCATGCGCCAGCTGGCGCGCCTCCGAAACAAGGAAGCGAGCGATCCGCCCCACGCTGAACGGCCAGGCGTATTCGAAACGGATATCCGGATGTCTGATCCGAGCCTGCGTGATGCTCGCAGGGATCTCCACTTCAGCGTGCTCACCACCGCGCGTCAACATAGGCGTCAGAATGACGATGGTCCGCACCCCCCAAGACGCGACCTGCTCGAGGGCTTCATCCACACGCGGCGCACAGAACTCATTGAAGCCGACGATGACCTTCGTGCCCGATTCCTGTTCGATGGCCGCAGCCAGTTGCATGGATCCGACGAAGAACGGATCGTTGGCCTCCGTCCGAGGCCAGCCGCGCAGCTTGTGTTCCAACGACTCCAGGCGCCCCCTCGCCTCGGACGGCAATGCCTGTGGGGCCGCCTCGATCCTCGAGCGCAACCGGAAGAACTCATCAAGCTCGGCGCGTGGAAAGTCCTTCGGCGGTGCACCATGCATGGCCAGAACATAAGCCGAGATATGGGGCGGGTCTCCCATCGACGTGCCTCCAGGCGGCCGTAGTGTCACAAGCTCGGAGCCGGCGGCGCGGTGCCCTCGGCTTTCCTCCGTGCCGAATACACTCAATAGAAAGCGTCCGGGAGCTCCGGACGCCGTGGCGGGGATGACGGGATTCGAACCCGCGGTCTCTGCCTTGACAGGGCAGCGTGTTGGGCCGCTACACCACACCCCCAACGGGCCGCATCTTACCATGCCCCCGGTGGCAGCGTCAAGCTAACGCTTCTCTCCGAGAACAGCACCGAACCCCTCCAACGCCGCTTCCACGCCGGCGTCGTCGATCCAGTAGTGCAACACCAGCCGAACCCGCCTTGGGCCGACAGGGAGAATCAGCACGTCCCGGGCACGCAAGGCTTCGCGCAGCCCACCCGAATCGAATTGACTCGCGTCCTCCAGGTGGAAGTAGACCATGTTCGAGGCCGGAACCGGCGTCTCAACCACGATCCCGTTCACGCGGCCGAGGCCCCGCGCCAGCGTCTTCGCCCGTCGATGGTCTTCTCCCAACCGATCCACCATCGTTTCCAAAGCCACGATGCCGGCAGCTGCCAGCACGCCGGCCTGGCGCATACCACCCCCGAGTTGTTTGCGTATCCGGCGGGCGCGGTCGATGAACTCCACGCTCCCACACAGCACCGACCCGACCGGGGCGCACAACGCTTTGGACAGGCAGAAGGCGACGCTGTCGGCCGGCTCCGCCAGCACCCGCGCCTCCACCCCCAGGGCGGCGGCGGCATTGAAGATCCGGGCGCCGTCCACGTGCAGGCGCAGACCGCGCCGCCGGGCAAGCTCCCCCACATCGCGAACATAGATGCCCGGTAGGACGGCACCGCCGCACCGGTTGTGCGTATTCTCGAGGCAGATCAAGCGCGTCGTCGGGAAGTGCACATCGGTCGGCCGGACGGCATCTTCGATGCTCTGCAGGTCGAGCGTGCCGTCGGCAGCCGTCGGCAGCGGCCGCGGGTGCACACCACCCAGGGCGGCCGCCCCACCGGCCTCATACAAATACGTGTGCGCCAGGTCGCCGAGGATCATCTCGTCGCCTCGCTGGCAGTGGGTCAGCACCGCAGCCAGGTTGGCCATGGTGCCCGAGGGGACGAAAAGCGCGGCCTCCTTCCCCATCCGTCGCGCGGCCAGGGCCTCCAGCTTGAGGACCGTCGGGTCTTCTCCGAACACGTCATCCCCCACTTCCGCTTCGGCCATCGCCCGTCGCATCATGGGTGTGGGTTGAGTCACGGTATCGGAGCGAAGGTCGATCATCCCGATGTCTCCTTGTCTGGGCTCGACGCCTCTCCGGTCAGGTGCGCTCCTGGCTGCAGGCGGGCCAGAACGAGCCGGAAGTCCGGCGGCACGTCGGCCTCAAACAGGCGCGCCTCTGTCGAGCCTGGCAAGGTCAGCCGCAGCTGCCAGGCGTGAAGCATCTGACGAGGTATCCACGCCGGTCGATGTCGCGGGCCGTAGACCCGGTCGCCAGCTACAGGCGTACCCACGTACGCCAGATGGACCCGGATCTGGTGAGTCCGGCCGGTCTCTGGTTCGGCTGACAGCAGGCTGAAGTCCCCCAACGACTGTCGAAGACGGAAGATCGTCCTCGCCGGACGGCCTCTAGTCTCCGGCACCACGGCCATGCGCTTCCGTTCTCGCGGATCCCGTCCGATAGGCGCATCGATCAAACCCTGGGCCGTCGGAGGCCTGCCGTGAACAATCGCCAGGTAAGTCTTCGTGACGGCCCGCAACTTGAATTGGCCCTGCAAGTCGGTCATGGCCCGCTCGTTCTTGGCAAAGACGATCAAGCCCGACGTGTCTCGGTCCAGCCGGTGGACGACGCCCGGGCGCCGCTCTCCCCCCACACCCGGCAAGTTGGGGGCATGATGCAGGACCGCCTGTACCAGTGTGTCGGACTCATGCCCTGGAGAGGGATGCACCACCACCCCGGCCGGCTTGTTCACCAGCACGAGATCCTCATTTTCGAAGACGACTTGGAGGGGAAGATCGACGGGTGCCAGCCCCGCCGGACGCGCGGCTGGAATCGACGCCTGGACGAGCTCACCTCCGGCCAGCAGCAGCGCCGGCTTCACCACCCGGATTCCAGCTACCCGCACGCACCCTTCCCGGATCAATTGCTGCCAGCGGGAACGGGAGACCTGCTGCGCCTGGCGGCTGAGGATTGCATCCAGGCGCCCCGGCCTGGCAGTGAACTCCAACTCAAGATGCGCAGACTCACCCAGCAGATTCTTCCTCGTGGGGATACGGAGGCTGGGAGGCATTTGCCTCCGCAGTCGGCGCGGGCCGCTTGCGCTCTTCCACCCAAAGCGCAGCCACCAAGAGTGCTACGCCGACACTGATACAGGCGTCCGCGACATTGAAGACGGGGAAGGACCCGACAGATATGTAGTCTGTGACCGTCCCCTGGGCAACCCGGTCGACCAGGTTACCGATCGCGCCGCCGAACTGCAGGATCAAGGCCACCCGGACAAGCATTTGCTGCTCGGGCACGCGGGGGAAGTAGTACAGGATCGCCACAACAACCAGAACGGACACCGTGGTGAAGAACGCCCCGGCCGAGGGCAGGATGCCGAAGGCTGCGCCTGTGTTGTTCCAGTGCACTATCCGGGCATACGGCGCCAGCCGGTCCCACGGAACCCATACTTCGCCATAGGCAAGCGAAGAGCGCACCAGGTACTTGCTCCATTGATCCAGCGCCACGATCAGCCCTGCCGCGCCCAACAGAATCAGGTAGTTCTTCAGAGGTGACAAACGCGCCCTCCTAACTGCAGCCTCGGCTGGATTCTACCCTCGACACAGGTGCCTGCGCCTGGCGGTGTTCAGGCGGCCCGGATCCCGAGCACGAGCGACTCCCCCTCAAAGCTGTATGCCTCCGATTTCGTCCCCTGGGGCATGCTCGTCGGCAGGTAGCGGTCCGCCAGCGTTTCGTCGCACAGGTAGGCCATGTGGGCGAGCATGGCTCCGGCCAGCCGCGGACTGGCGTCATAGTCCACCACGATCCGGTCGTCGACTTCGAGCCCCGCCTGCTTTCGCAGGTCCTGCACCCGCCGCACGACCTCCCGCGCCAGACCCTCGTCCACCAGCGCATCGGTCAGTTCGGTGACCAGCGCGGCTACATACGGACCGTCGCCAGCCGCGGCGAAGCCTGGATGCGCCTCCAAGCGGACCTCCACCTCATCCGGGAGGATCTCCAGCGATTGCTCTTCAACGGTGACTGTGACCGGTGTCCCCTCCAACAGCCGGGCCGCAGCCTGGTCAGGCGGCAGCTCTTGGATCGCCTGGCGGATCGCGGGGAACCGATTGCCGTATTTCTGACCCAACTGCTTGGGCAGAGGATTCAGACGGTAGTCGACGACCTCGCCTGCGGCATCCAGAAGCCGCACCTTTTTCACATTCAGCTCATCGGCGATCACCTGCAGGTGGCGGCCAACGACTTCCCTTTCCCTTGCACTTCCCACGGCCAGAGCCGCCTCTGCCAGCGGTTGCCGCAGCTTGCGGTTGGCTTTGTTGCGAGCGGCGTGACCCAGTGAGACCAGCCGCTGAATCAGCCGCATGTCATCCGTCAAGCGCGGATTGAGGCGCGCTGGGTCGGCGGTCGGGTACAGACAGTGATGCACGCTTGGCGGGGATTCCGGCTTATGGGAGCGCACCAGGTTCTGATACATGCTCTCGGTGACGAACGGAACAAAGGGCGCGAGCAACCGCACAAGCGTCTCCAAGACCTCATAGAGTGTGCGGTAGGCAGCTTCCTTGCTGGCATCCGAGACGGCGCTCGCCCCGCGCTTGACCCAGAATCGTCTGCGGCACCTGCGCACATACCAGTTGCTCAGGTCATCCAGAAAACCGTCAACGCATTCGGTGGCCAGGTTGGGCTCGTAGGCCTCGAGGCTCGCCGTGACCGTTTCCACCGTCTCTTCCAGGCGAGCGAGGATCCACTCGTCCAGCTCCGTTTTCACCTGCCGGCGGCCGGAGTCGGGAGTCCACCCGTCCAGTCGGGCATAGGTCACGAAGAAGCTGTACACATTCCACAGCGGCAGCAAGAACTGCCTCCGCACTTCGTCCGCCCGGTGATATCCAAAGGTAAGGTCTTTCTCCGGCTTGTGGTCACAGTACAGCCAGCGCATGACATCGACGCCCATGCGATCGGCGGCCTCGTTGAACTCGATGGCGTTTCCCCACGACTTGTGCATAGGTCGGCCGTCTTCAGCCACCAGCGTGGCGTAGGTGAACACGTGACGGAAGGGCGCACGCCGTTCCAGAATCGTGCTCATCGCCAGCAGGCTGTAGAACCAGTTGCGGAACTGTCCGGGGAAGGATTCGCTGATCAGATCCGCCGGGAACCACTTCTCCCAGTAGGGACGATCCTGCCGGTACTGCAGGGTGCTCATCCCGACAACACCGGCATCCAACCAGGGGTTTCCCACATCCGGGATGCGTTGGACGCGCTCACCGCAGCGCGAGCAAGCGATCTCCACCGCATCGATGAAAGGCCGGTGAGGGCTGTGACCGGCGAATGACTCCCATCCGGAAACCGCCCGGGCGCGCAGCTCGTCCCGGCTGCCGATGACGTCGAAATGCCCGCATTTCGCGCACTCGTAAATCGGCAACGCCAACCCCCAGTAACGCTTCTTGGAGATCATCCAATCGTGCATGTTACGCAGCCAGTCCATCTCACGATCGAAGCCGAAGCCTGGGTACCAGCGCGTTTCTTTCTGCACGACCTCCATCATCTGGTACCTGAGATTCCGCGTTCGCTCTTCCTCGGTGACCTCTTCCAAGGGTTTCCCGAGCTGGCGCCCCATGGAGATGAACCACTCGTCAACCAGTCGAAAGACCAGTTCCTCGCGGCAGCGCCAGCACACCGGGTAGCGATGGCGGTAGTCGGCGATCCGGTACGTCCGGCCTTTCTTCGTCAGATCCTCGAAGATCGGGCGTGCCACCTCGCTGACCCGCATCCCGGTCAGCCAGCCGAAACCCTCCACAAACACCCCGGACTCATCCAACGGAGCGAGAACGGGAAGACGGTGCAGCTTGCCGAGAACGAAGTCATCCGCACCGCAGCCAGGTGCGATGTGGACGATCCCAGTGCCTTCGCCTTCGCCGACTTCGTCCCACCGGATGACTCGATGGGCGTCAGGTGCGCCCTGCGCCTGCTGTGCCTCCAACTCGTCGAACGGCCCAACGTACATCCAACCCTGCATCGATCGTCCGGGAAGTTCCTCGAGAACCCGATACTCTCCTTGCAGCATGTGGAGAGTCCCGCGGCTCAGGTAGAACACCTCCTCCCCCTGCTGAACCCTGGCATACACCAGGTCGGGGCCCACAGCCGCGGCCACGTTGCTGGTCAGGGTCCAAGGCGTAGTCGTCCATACCAGAAGGCTTTCTCCCGGACGATCCCGCAGCGGGAACCGCAAGGTGACGCTCGGATGATCGACCTCCTGGTAGCCCTCGGTCACGATTTCATGTTGGCTCAGGCCTGTTCCGCAGCGAGCACACCAGGGCATCACATCCGTGCCCTTGTAGATCCAGCCGCGATCATGGCATGACTTGAGCGCGGCCCAAATGGTGTAGTTGTTCTCATCAGAGAACGTGAAGTACGAGCCTCCAAGCTCCGGCAAACCCAACCTGCCCACCAGGCCTTCCACGCTGTCCGACACGGGACCGCGGCGGCCATCTGTGGTCAGAACACGCATCGGGTCTTCGCCGAGCTGATCGGCCAGAAGCCGCAGCAGGAGAGGGTCGTTCCAGTCCATCCAGTACCCGAGGCGGAGGCTCTGTTCGGTCTGCACCGCCGCGAAGCGCAGCACACGCTGCTTGCACAGCATCACGAACTCCGCCAGCCCGAACGCTTCGATGTCACGCTTACTCTTGAATCCCATGTCGCGCTCGACGTTCACCTCGACCCATAGCCCCTGGCAGTCGAATCCGTTCTGATAGCGAGTCTGGTGTCCCTGCATCGCTTTGAAGCGCTGAAACAGATCCTTGTATGTCCTTCCCCAGCCATGATGGACGCCCATCGGGTTGTTGGCGGTGATCGGGCCGTCGATGAAGGACCATACGGGGCCCGCGCTGCGCAGTTTCTGCAGCGCCGCAAATGAGCCCGACTCCTGCCAGAATCTCAGGATCTCATGCTCCTGTGCGACGAAATCGACACCGGCGGGCACAGGCCTAAACACCTTCCACCTCCGGCTCGAGGCTGACGACCAGCCGCTTGTTGATGGCTCCTTTGCTCTTGTAGTCGCTGATACGAAGGGCGCCGACCTCACGCGTGTTGTGGACATGCGTGCCGCCATCCGCCTGCAGGTCGAGCCCGACGATCTCCACCACCCGCACTTCGAGGATGTCGGCGGGGAGCAGGTTGATCTTGGTGCGGATCAGATCCGGAATTTCAAAAGCCCGCTCGCGCGGCAGGATGGCGGTCTTCACCGGGCGTGCCGCCGCCACTTCGGCGTTGATCATGGTCTCGATCTCGTGGACGAACTCCTGCCGCATGCTCTCGAACTCGAAATCCATGCGGCCTTTCAGCGGTTCCATGTTCCCACCGGTCACGCTCGCACTGTAGCGGTTCCAGATCGCACCGCACAAGATGTGCATGGCGGTGTGAGTCCGCATCAAGGCATAGCGCCGCTGCCAGTCAATCTCCCCGGCGATCTTGTCGCCGACCCTCGGGGCGCCGCCTTGCACTTCATGACGCACAACCTTCCCGTCCTTCTTCACCCGGCTCACCGGAAGGCGGGCGCCATCGGCAAGGGTAAGCCAACCCGTATCCGCCGGCTGGCCGCCCCCGCCCGGATAGAAGGCAGTTGCCGAGAGGACGATTGAGTCGGCGACCACTTCCTCGACCACCGCCTCAAAGGTGCGCAGGTAGGCATCGCGAAAGTAGAGAAGCTCGGTCTGCATTCGTTGCCTCCGGTAAAGAAAACCCCTCGCCCATTCAGGGACGAGAGGCCGGTCACTCCCGCGGTACCACCCTGATACCTGCCAGTGCAGGCACTTCGGTCGGGTACGGCCCGCGCTGCATCTCAGGCGTATACCCGTGTCCCAGCTAACGGGGGACAAGCCCGGCTTCCCTACTTGTGCGAGTACACGTTCAGGTTGCGGCTCCGGAGGGATTTTCACCTGCTTGGCTGCCCCGGCTCGCACCACCCCGGGTTCGCTGCCAGCGCCAGCCGGCTACTCGTCTCCATCTACGCCGATGTTGATTGTGGAGGATTATCCCACGCTGCCAGCGCGGCGTCAATGACCGAGCTCTTTCACAACTCGCCAGCGAGGCACACGCACGCATCTCAACCCAGCGTAGCTCCCGACCAGCTGCGTCGCTCGTTCCCAGTAGGCGCGCATGCGTGCGTTCCGGACCCGCCACTCACCGGACAGCTGCGATAGCACCAGCTGGCTGTCGCCACGGATCTCCAGATGGACATCGCCGGGCATAAGCCTCGCCTGCCTCAGCCTCCGCTCCAGGTCTTCCAAGCCCGCGATCAGGGTTGCATACTCGGCTTCGTTGTTCGTGAGACGACCGAAAGTGAGACGCTGGAGCTGTGGTTTTGCCGCCCCGGGGGACCAAAGCTGATAGGACCCGTAGGCCGGCCCCGGGTTTCCACGGCTGCCGCCGTCAAACAGCAGCACGGCCTTATGCCCCGACAGTTGCGGCATTCCAGGCTGTGGTCCTACCCGCTCTGGCGGAGCATGATCTGTACGTTCTGCCGATGGACCTCGGGGGCGATCCCGCCAAGCAGGATCCGGCTCTTGCCGCAGTCCTCGATCGTGATTTCGTCGATCAGCTCCTCGGGATTCTTGCGTCGCCGCAGCCTCGATACGCCCCGGTCGAGAGCTGCCAGGTAGCTCAGATTGGAGCGCAGCGCGTTTTGGATCTCGCCCCGCAGAATGATCTCGCCATGGCCCTGGACGAGGTTCTCGAGCTTCATCTTCGGAATCCGCCTCAGGCTGGCGCCCAGCTCCCCGCTGCTCCCATCGACCAGGTAGGGCATGGGCATCATTGCGTCCCCGGCGAACAGGACATGGTCCTCGGCGATGAGAACGCCGATCCCATCCGGACTGTGTCCCGGCAGCGACATCAGCTCGAGCGTTCGCCGGCCGACCCGCAAGTTCATCCCCCCCTCCGAGAACACGATACTGGGCAGCACCAGCTTGATGTCCTTCAGCTCGCTGCTCTGCGGCCGGGCCGACTCCAGGCGAAGGCGTGATCGCGTGTCCATCAACTCCCGGCACAGGCTGTGCCCGATCACTGTCGCCTGGGGGAAGTAGCAGTTGCCCAACACATGGTCCGGGTGATGGTGCGTGTTAATGACATACCGAACCGGGCTACCCAGCCTGCCCTCGACCAAATCTCGGATCTGTTTGGTTTCCTCGGGATACGGCAGGGTATCGATCAGGACCGACCAATCCGGCCCCACAATCGCTCCCGCATTGACCTGAGCGTAAAGCTCACTGGTGAAGACGTAAACATTGTCTGCAACCCGCTCTCTGAGCATCCGTCCTCTCCGACCATGGCCGGCGGCAAGCCTAGCATGCCAGCCGTCCGGTTGTCAACAGGACATGACATAACTGCGGCTAGGCTGTAAATCGCCGGATGCGGTCGGCGACGGACTCCAGGGGAACAACAGTCGATTCGCCCGTCTTTCGCCAATGCACCTCAGCACCACCCTGCTCCGTCGAACGTCGACTGACGGTCACCCGGACCGGCATGCCGAGCAGATCGGCATCCTTCAGCTTCACCCCGGCGGACAACTCACGGTCGTCAAGGAGCACACGGATGCCCTGGGCCTTTAGTTGACGATACAGGTCGACTGCCTGTTGTTCCTGCGGAGGCAGGCCCAGGACGTGGGCGACACACGGTGCTACCGCTTCGTGCCATGTAAGCCCGCGCTCATCCGACTGCTCACCGGCCAGCACCCCCAGAACAGTTGTCACGTCCACGACTAGATGAACAGACTCCAACTCCCTGGATTTGCCGTCTGCCGCAGCGTATTTCGTCCGGGGCGGCGGGCCCACCCCTGAGGTCTCGGCAATGGCACCCACCACAACGCCCCGGGCTGGTCCCAGCCGTGCGGCGCACTGCGGACACGGATCGCCCTCGATCGCGTTTGACAGATCCCCCACCCGCCAGGGGGAAAAATCCCGCCCGCAGTTGACGTTCCGCAGGTGATATCCGGGCGCGTTGGCGCCGGCCACCAGGTTCTTCGACTCCGCCACCGCCGCGTCGACCAGCACCCAGGGATGTGCCAGGCCCACGGGTGAGGCGTATCCTGGGACAGCTCCCGTCCTGAGGATTTCCGTATCGTCCGCCCGGCGAAGCGCATTCCAACCGCTGGCCTGCATCACTTTGCTGAGACTCGCTTCCCGATCCCCTCGAACCAGTACGATCAGCGTTTCGTCTGGCTTGCCAGCCGCCGCCTTGCCAGCGAGGAACAGCACTTTGGCCGTCTCTTCAGGGGGAATCCCCAGACAGGCGCATAGCGAGGCAATCGTATCCGCCCCAGGCGTGGCGACCCGTTCGATTGGCAATTGCCGTGAGGCATCGGTGTCTGCCTGCAGCCCTACGAGTTCAGGCCTGGCCAGGTATCCACAGGCGGAGCAGGTGAGCAGCGGATCTCGGCCAGCGGCGCTCGGGAGGAGGATTTCGACGGCCGCACCCGGGAGGCCGCTGGGAGTTGTGCTGACGGCCTCGACCCCCAGGCGGCGTAGACACGCCGAGATCATTGCCGCCACCTCGGCCTGCAAGGAGTCGAGGTCGGCCCGGTCAGCGAGTACCCACAGTTCCAGCAGTCGGCGGACCCTGGATGGGAATTCTGCACTCGCATAGCCCGGGACCTCGCGCCGCCAGCCAAGCTGGTAGGCTTTCAGCGGCAGCCGCTTATAGGAGTCGACGAGCGGCAAGAGCGCGGCCGGCATGCAGGGTTCCAAAAACCTCCCTGGGCCGGAGAGAGGTCTGAGCGTTGCCTCCCCGGCGCCTGCCGAGCGGGCGTCGCTGGTGGCGTCCTTGTCGGGCAAGGCGACACGCGGCCATCCCTGCTCAAGCAGAGGCGCCAGCAGCATTCCGGCCACCTGTTCAAGCACGGCCAGTCCGAGGGGAAGGATGCTGACCCCATCCGCCCCTGGTCGGACGTAGCCCGCCCTCACCAGGACTCTGTACCCCGGGGACATCGTCCCTGAAGGGTCTTGCCTCAAGGTTGCGACCAGAAGTTGGCTCAGCCTCATATCAACCTCCCGGCCGGGTCAGGCCGGAATCTCACTCGCGCGAATCAGGCGCGCGTCGTCCCTATCTGCGGACTCCCGTGCTCCAGGTAGGGCCGGTCAAGGAGAATTGTCGCGCGCTAGGGTGAAACCGCAGACAGATCGAACGTGCCGACGCTCGGCTCCGTCTCGCCGAGGAAGCCTCGCCTGCCCCGAAACGTGACCAGGCTTGTCACTCCCGGATCGATGTAGAGCTGCATCTGGTGGCGCTTGCCCAGATAATCGAACCGTAGCTCGTACGGGCCCGCCGGAAGGTCGCTGATGACGAAGTTTTCCTGGTAGACATCATCCGGGTGCACGGTTTCGTTGGCGTAGGTATACACGTCCCGGATCCGTCCGCTTTCAAGGGACTCGATCTCGATTCGAACTTCAGCCAGCGGCCTGCCCCAAGAATCCAGCACTCGCCCCGCAAGCACGCCCCAGCCCTCGGGTGGAACCATCCACAGCTCCGGGTTCCGAGATTCGAAGTAACGGTTCTTGGAAATCCGCACCTCGAAATGAAGGTGATCACCCGAGGCGCGCCCGGTTCTGCCCACAGCGCCGATCAGTTCGCCTTCACCGACTCGCTGCCCGAGCCAGACAAAGGCCTCGCTCAGGTGCCCATAGACGGTGAACAACGCCTCGCCGTTGTACCCGAAGTCATGCCGTATCGAGATTGCCAGGCCATAAGGATCGGTGAGGTCTTTTTCGCCACGGTAGATTCCGTAGCCGACCCATACCACTTCGCCATCGGCCGCCGCCGTCACAGGCGTGCCATGGTCCGCTCCAAGGTCCACGCCGGTGTGGATGCTTTCCTCCCCGAAGTAGGAGCTGCCGTAGCGATAGGTCGGGTGCGGCCAGTTGACTGCGCCCGAGGGAATGGGGCGGGCGAAGTAGAAATGATCCTCCGGGCGGAGGGCCAGCGGAGCGTCATAGGGCGGCGGTCGCCAAGCCATGACAGGATCGGGCCCGGCATCGGCGAACTCCATGGCCAGGGGCGTCGCCGCGACCTGCGCCGGGGTCGCCGCCGCCAAGGTCTCCCACGATGCGGGGCCTTCCGTCGCCACTACCGTTGCGGTTGCTGAGGATTCGGCCCAGGGTGTCGGCTCAACGGCGGGAGTTGTCGCAATGCAGGCTTGAAGCGAGCAGGCTAGAACCGCGACCCACAGGATCGAGGGCAAGATCGGGCTTCGCTTCACGGCGATGTCCGCGTCGGCGCCACAGGCGTCGGCGTACGCCAGCGCCACCAGTAGGGCGTGGCCGTCGGCCGGGGGGTTTGCGTAGGTGTCAGGGTTGGGGTGCGAAAAGCTGTCGGCGTGGCGATCGCCGCCGCAGGGTACAACTGCAGCATCGCCTGCTCCCACGACAGCCCCTGGCGCAGAACGAACTCGTTGAAGCGCGCCCCGGGGAAGTAGCTGCGCCAATTGGGCAGCGCAGGCAGGCGCTCAAACCCCTCATCGGCTGCCAGTGTCGTGAAGTCAACATAGTATCCGGCCGGAATCGACGGCTTCACGGAGCCGCCCTGGTCGTAGACCGGTGGGTCGCCGCGGTAACGGGCATCCAGGTCCCACGGCCGCATCCGCAGAGGCTCTCCGACGCTGCCATCCTGTCTGGCAGCCCGTACGAAGACCCGCCACAAGGTCTCAGCCCCCAGGTCCTCACGCACGATCTCCACCCAACCCGCGCGGTACGGATCAACCGCGAAGGCAAAACCGCGGCCGGTTTGCAGCCAACTAGCGGACTCCCATCCCGGGGGCATCGGATCGTTCATGCCCTCGAAGGCATGGTCAAGGACACCCAGGAAATCCCACCCCGTCTGTGCGGCGACTCTGGCTTTGAGTTCCACGAACTTCCCCGCAGCCGCCTCGGACAGCTGCGGATCGGGCGCCCGCACCCCTGGCAGAGGTGCCAACACGGACCGGGACTGATTGGCCGGGAGAGGCAAAGATGGAACAGCCGGTCCAGATGAAACGAGAGATCCATCCTGCGGCAAGGCAAGCAAGGCCTCGGGCGGCAACCAGGCGGCCCGATGCTGCGCTGCCTCTGCGGGCGGCGCGGGCAAGCGGCCGTTCGTGGGCAGAATCGGATACAAGACTGGCGACAATCCGTGGGCGACTTGCAGACTCGCCAGGATCTGATCGCCGGCCGGGGACCATGCAGGCGCGTAGCCTTGTCCGATCGGCCGGGCACTCTTCCCTGGCCCCAACTCGAGAACTATCAGATGGGCGATCCCTTGCTCGACAGACGTGTA
>CAZBJQ010000018.1:0-14171 GCA_964492235.1 uncultured Anaerolineaceae bacterium
GGTGGCCGCGCTTGATGCCGCGCACGTCGCGCCCGGCCGACATCTTCTCACGGCGGAAGCACGGGGTGTAGGCCGTGTAGCGCCGGGGCAGGCTGGCGCCGTCGAGGATGGCATCCATATGCAGACCGGTCAGGGGAACCTCGGCCGTCGGCACCATCCACAGGTCCTCCTCATGATCCCGGTACAAGTTGTCCTCAAACTTGGGCAGCTGGCCAGCGGCATACAGCGTCTGCCCGCGCACCATGAACGGCGTGTACTTCTCCAGGTAGCCCTGGCGCGAGTGCAGGTCCAGCATCCAAGCGATCAGCGCTCGCTGCAGGCGCGCCCCGGCGCCGCTCAGCACGTAGAAGCGTGACCCGGTGAGTTTCACACCCTGCTCGAAATCCAATATGCCCAGGGCGGGGCCCAGATCCCAGTGTGGCCTGGCCTCGAATCCAAGATCCTCCGGTTGGCCATAGGTGGCGATGACGAGGTTGGCCGATTCGTCCGGCCCGTCCGGCACCTCGGCCAGCGGTAGATTGGGGATCGTGCTCAGCACGGACTGCAGCTCGGCGTCGACCTGGCGCAGGCGGTCATCAAGCGCATCGATCTGCTCGCCGGCCAGGCGCATGGCCTCGATCTTGGTCGAGCGCTCGGCGGGGTCCTTCTGTTGTCCGATGTCCTTGGAGACGCGGTTGCGCTCGGCCTTGAGAGCCTCGACTTCGGTCAGGATGCCACGCCGCATGCCGTCGAGGCGCAGGACTTCGTCCAGCGGCGGATCGATGCCGCGGCGAGCCAGCGCCGCTCGGACGCTCTCCGTTTGCTGGCGGATCAGCTGCAGATCCAACATCTCGCACCTCCCCACAAAGACAGGCGCCCCCATCGTGCAGGACGAGGGGGCGCCCGTGGTGCCACCTGCATTCACTCCGCCGCTGGCGGAGTCTCAACTTCGCGCTAACGGGCGAACCCGATCCCCTTACGGTGTCTCTTCACCCCTGCAGGGATGACGCCCGCCCGGCTGGGACGGGGGCGGAGAGGAGCACCTCGGGTCGGTTCGCTGCCTTGCACCGGCCGGCAGCTCGCTGCGAAACCGACCCGGGCGAATGTCCGCGCACGTCTGACTATTCTTGTTGGCAGAATTATACCGTCGAGCAAGGCGGCGTCAAGCTAGGTCGCCGCAAACCGGGACGGCAAGGCCCGTCTGGCAGCAGCCCCTATCCCCCCACGTAACGATCGACCCGCTTCTCGATGACGGCCATGCTGCCCCGCCAGAAATCGGGCTGGCGCAGGTCGATGCCGAAGCGCCGCGCCAGGTCGGCCGCCGTGCCGAAGCCGGTGCTGCGCAGCAACGCCTCATAGTCGGGCACGAACTTCACACCCCGCCGTTCATACTCGGCATACAGCCCAAGGCCGAACAGCTGACCGAACGCATACGGGAAGTTGTAGTACGACAGGCCGGGACTGTAGTAGTGCGGCTTCCAGGCCCACATGTAGGGGTGGAGGTGCGCCTCATCCAGCCCTTCGCCGTACGTCTCGCGCTGGCAACGGCGCATGATCTCACACAAGTCATCGGCCGATAGCTCGGCCTGGCGGCGCCTTTCGAAGATTTCGCGCTCGAAGAGGAACCGGGAGTAGATGTCTACGATCACCTGGGAGCTTCCTACCAGAAACGTCTCGAGAATCACCAGCGAATCTTCCTCGCTCGCGGCCGCCTTCAGGGTAGCCTCAAGGATCAGGGACTCGTTGAAGATGGAGGCCGTCTCGGCCAGGGTCATCGGCGTGCGCCGCTGCATCATCGTCAGCCCGGCCTGGCACTCATTGTGGAAGGCGTGACCGAGCTCGTGCGCCAATGTCAGCAACTGGTCCAGCGATCCGTCGAAATTCGCCAGCACGCGGGACTGCTCCAACAGCGGCACCTCCATGCAGAAAGCGCCGCTGACCTTTCCATTGCGTGGCTCGGCGTCGATCCAGCCCTCGTCGAACGCCCGCCGGGCGAGACCGGCCAGGCGGGGGCTGAAGGCGGCGAACTGACCCTGGATGAACTGACGCGCCTGATCATACGAATACCGGTGTTCATCCTTCCCCAGCGGCGCAAACAGGTCCCACCAGGCCAGGCGCTCCTTCCCCAGCCGCTTGGCCTTGGCAAGGAAGTAGCGCCGGAACATCGGGAAAGACTGGCGCATCACGCCATGCATGGCCTCCAGAGTCTCCCGATCGATACGGGCCTGATCCAGGGCGCTGTGGAGCGAGTCCTCCCGGCCGCGGCGCCGGTACAGGGTATTGACGGCGCCCTTGACTCCGTTCATGCAGGCCGCCAGAGGTTCTCGCACGCCTTCCCAGGCATGGATTTCAGCCTCGAATGCCCGCCGCCGGACATCTTCGTCCGCGTCGAATCAGACGATGTTCTGCAGGACGCTCATCGGCAGCTGTTCGGTGCGGCCATCCCGGTCGAAGGCGACCATGACCTGGGAGGTGACCATGCCCTGCAGCTTCTCCCAGGCGCTGCCCCCGCTGAGCGAGAGCTCAGCGGCCAGCGTCTCCTCGGCCTCCGACATCAGGTAGCGGCTCTGTGAAACGATCTCCTCCAGGCTGAACACATGCTCGGCGGCGGCCGGGCTGTGCTCCGCCAGAGCCCGGGAATCGAGGCCGGTCTCGGCGATCAAGCCCATCCAGGCTTTGAATCGCATCTCCTGGGTCTCAATCCGGACTCCCAGGAGTTCGAGCTCCGAGGTGCGCCGCTTGGCAAGGGTGTTGAAAGAGTCCGTCGACACGAACCCGTAGGCGTAGGCCTGCAGCGTGGCGAAGGTCAGCGCCAGGCGGTTGCTCCCCGCCAGGTAGGCCTCCACCACCTGGGCGGCCTCCAGCGCCGACGACGGAGTCCACCCGCCGCGGCGGATGTTCCGGTCATCCAGATACACATCGAGTGCCGCCACCTGATCTTTCACGTCTTGAAACGCCTGCTGGAACTCCGGGCTCTCCAGCCCGGGGTAGATGCTTTCCAGGTTCCAGCGTGGAAGGGGGCCGATACTTCGTCCGGTCATTGCCAGGGGTCTCCTCGCCAATCGTCTGGGCGGCTGTCGGGCGCCTGTGCGGGCCCCCCGGAAGGCGGACGACGTTCTGTCGTCAAGCGCCCGCCGGACGGGTTTGGCCTGATGCTCCGGGATGGCAGCACCTTACCTGCGTTGGCGGGAATCGTCAACGCAGGCTGACAGCCTCGCCCCGGGCGGGGGGTTCGGCGCTCGGGTTTCCTCCGGCTGCCGGGCCACCCGCGCACCTTTGACATTCTCCGGTGGGGGCCTTATCCTTGCGGTGACCCCCCACAGGTCAGGATACAATCGGACGAACCCAGGCGCCGCGCGGGCGTCTGGCCTGGCACAGGTCGCAGGTCTCTGGAGGAGAGCGAGCCCATGGATATCTTCGAGAAGTGCCTCGGGTTCACGCAGGCCAAGATGGCCAAGGCGATGGGGATCTACCCGTACTTCACCGTCCTGGATGACACCGAGGGCACCGAGGTCCTGATCGAAGGCCGGCGGGTGCTGATGATCGGCTCCAACAACTATCTCGGGCTTACGACCGATCCCCGGGTTCGTCAGGCCTCGATTGACGCCGTCAAGCGTTTCGGCACGAGCTGCACAGGCTCGCGATTTCTCAACGGCAACCTGCGGCTGCATCAGGAACTCGAGGCCCAGCTGGCCGACTACGTCGGGAAGGAAACAGCGCTGGTGTTCAGCACCGGCTTTCAGGTCAACCTGGGCGTGATCTCCTGCCTAGTCCAGAAGGGCGACGTGGTCGTCGCCGACAAGGATGACCACGCCAGCATCGTCGACGGCTGCATGCTGGCTCTCGGCGAAATGCGCCGCTTCAACCACAACGACCTCGACCACCTGGACCGAGTGCTGGCGGGAATCGACGAGAAGGCCGGCCGGATGGTGGTTGTCGACGGGGTATACAGCATGGGCGGCGACTTGGCGCCGCTGCCCGAGATGGTCCCGGTCTGCCAGAAGCACGCGGCGCGCCTGATGGTCGACGATGCCCATAGCCTGGGGGTGATGGGCGGCGGCCGAGGCACGGCCGCGCACTTCGGGCTTACCGATCAGGTCGACCTGATCATGGGCACCTTCAGCAAGTCCTTCGCCTCCCTCGGCGGATTCATCGCCGGCGACGACGACATCATCCATTACATCCAGCACCACGCCCGCTCGCTGATCTTTAGCGCTTCGATGCCGGCCTCCAACGTTGCCGCCGTCATGGCCTCGCTCGAGATCATGAAGAACGAGCCGGAGCGCATTGACCGGCTGTGGCATGTGACCGAGCGCATGCGCACCGGCCTGAAAGCCGCCGGCTTCAACACCGGCCCCAGCGTGACCCCGGTCATCCCGATCATCATGGGCGAAATGGAAAAGACGATCACCGCCTGGAATCTGTGCTTCCAGCGCGGCCTGTACACCAACGCCGTCATCCCGCCGGGCGTGCCGGCCGACCAGTGCCTGCTGCGCACCAGCTACATGGCCACCCATACCGACGAGCAGATCGATCGCGCCCTGGAGATCCTGTGCGGCGTCGGCCGGGAGCTCGAGCTGATTGCCTGAGACTGTCCTGGTCACCGGTGCTAACGGCTTCATCGGCGCGGCCTTGTGCCGCGCCTTGCTCGCTCGGGGCCACCCGGTCCGCGCCTTCCACCGTCCGACCTCGTCGACGCAGGCGCTCGCCGAAATGGACCTGACCCGATTCATCGGGGATATCCTCCAGCCGGACAGCCTGTCTGCTGCCATGGACGGTGTGGCGTGGGTGTTCCACACCGCCGCCGAATCGGCCTACTGGCGGAATCCGGATCAAGTAATCGAGACTGCCGTCCAGGGCACGAAAAACGTCGTCATGGCGGCACGCGACGCCGGTGTGCGCCGGGTGGTGATGACCAGTTCCCTGGCGGCGTTGGGCGTGCCTGTGGCAGGTGAGCTGCTGGATGAAAGCCACACCTTCAACTTGCCGGCCGACCGATTCCCATACGGCTACGCTAAGCACCTGTCCGAGCAGGAAGCGCTCCGCCTCGCCGCCGGTGGCGAGACGGAAGTGGTTATCGTCAATCCTACGGCTGTGTTTGGAGCGGGCGATGACAAACCGATCAGCGGATCGCTGATCATCGAAGCGGCCCGCGGGCTGGGGTTCGTGTATGTCGCCGGCGGATGGAATGTGGTTCACATTGACGACGTCGTCGCCGGCCATCTGGCGGCAGCCGCCCGCGGCCGGCCGGGCGAGCGCTACCTGCTGGGCGGCGAGAACCTGACGCACCGCGAGACATTGGCGATCGTCGACCAGGTCGTCGGCCGCCGGCCGCCGTGGCTGCGCCTTCCCGGCTGGAGCGTCCCGCTGCTGGCGGCGTTGATCGACGGACTGCGGAGTGTCGTGACGCTGCCCATGGACGGCAACCAGCTGCGCATGACCCGCTTCCGGCTGTTCTGCGACACTTCCAAGGCGCAGGGCGAACTGGGTCTGGCGCCCCCCAGGCTATTTTTCCAGGCAGCGCAAGAGGCGTATGATTACTACTTGCGCCAAGGGATGCTTGCGCCCCGCCAGCGGGCAACCTAGCTCGACACGGAGTCCAATCCAATATGCATGAGAAACCGCCAGCAATGGTCGCTACGGCGTTTCCTCCGCCCTATCCCGCCAGCTGGGTCGACCGGCTCACCGATGGGGTCGACCGGTTACCCATACCGTGGTGGCTGTTCTATGTCCTGATGGCGCTACCCATCAATGGCGCGGTTGCCTTCGTCCTGTGGCAAACAGGCGTCTACGCCGCTGTGGGATTCCACCCGATGCAGGTCTTCCTGCCGTCGCTTCCGGTTTACTTCCTCGCTCTCACGCATGGCTTGGACCATGTCGCCGCGTCCTCGATGACGCGGTTCCGGCCAGCCTTCCGCGGCGACGACGGGGCCTTTGCTGCCGCCGTGTACCGCCTGACGACCCTTCCAGCACGGACGGCGCTCGTCTTCCCGGTCGTGGCCGCGCTTGTCAGCGTGCCCTTCGGCCGGTGGGAGATGGCCTCGCTTCAGATGGGCGGGCTTGACCATGTCCCCGTCCTCTTCCTTTCCGTTCTGGGTTACTTCTACCTGGTGGCGTACGTGTTCTTCTATCACACCTGGCACCAGCTCCGGGAGATTCACCGCCTCCACCGTGACCATGCCGAAGTCCGGCTGGGTCGGGTGGGTCCGCTCTATGCACTGTCGCGGGTGACGAGCTTGACAGCGCTCGGGCTCGTCCTCAACAACTACGGCTGGTTCTTGGCCCAGCCCGGGCTGAATCCGAATAACCCGGTGACCCTTTTGGAGGGCGGCTCCAATCTCCTGATGGCCCTCATCGTCTTTGTTTGGCCCCTCTGGGGCGCCCACCGCCTGCTCACCGAGGCGAAGGATGCGGCGCTTACCGATCTCGCCGCCCGCAAGGAGTCGGCGCGAGCGCAGCTTCATCACGCCGTGGACGGCGGCACGCTTGAGCGTGTCGATCCGCTCCACAAGGCGCTCGAGGCGCTTCAGGCGGAGTACTCCGAGCTGACCAAGGTGCCCACCTGGCCATGGTCACCCGGGACGCTGCGCAACCTGATGGGCGCCGTCCTCCTGCCAATGTTCCTGTGGCTGATCCAGTACGGATTGCAGAGGCTGTTGGGATGACGCGCCGCCAAACGTCCTCAGCTCGCCCCCGTCCGCAGGCTCCGTCGCCGAGCTCTGCAGCGATGCCACCCGAGCCACTTTCGTTCTCCCCTCCCTATGCGCCCAGCTGGGTCGACGGGCTGACCGCCTGGGTCGACCGTCTTCCCGGGGCAACTTGGGTGTTCTACGTCTCGGTCGGCGGCGCGTACACGCTGTTCTTCCTGCTGGCGCAGGCGAGGTTGGGGGCCAGCGACGCCTCGCACGTCATCCCCCGGATCTTCTTCGCCCTGCAGCCCGTTTACTGTCTGGCTGTCATCCATTCTCTCGACCGGGTGGCACAGGCCGCCGCTGGCCGATACTTTGGCTCTCGTCCGGAGGCGAGCGGCGTGGCCCATGCCTTCCGCTACATGCTGACAACCCTGCCGCGCTGGCCGACTTTGATCGCCAGCGTGGGTGCGACATTCGTCGTGCTCTGGTTTCTTCTTACGGGAGGAGTAGAACAGGTCGCCAGCCTCGGTTTGGCGACAACGCCTGCTGGCCTGGCGCTGGTGGCCGTGCACTTTGGCGTGATGTGGCTCTTGCTGGGCGCCCTGATCTACCATACCTTCCACCAGCTGCGGACCGTCCACCAGATCTACGCCAGGCATCCGGTGGCCGACATCTACGCTTCCGAACCGTACCATGCATTCACCGGCCTGGCATTGCGCACGGCATTGCTGATTACGCTCAACAACTATGGCTGGGTTGTCGCCGATCCAGCCACACTGCGCAACCCCTTCAGCTTTGGCCTGACGGTGTTCCTCGCCGGGCTGGCCCTGCTCATGTTCGTGTGGCCCTTGTGGGGTGCCCATCGGATGCTGGATTCATCGAAGGCCAGCGCCCTGGCAGAGAACGCAGCGCATTTCAAAGAGGTCGCCGCGGAACTCCACCGCCGCCTCGATGCACGCAAAGTCACCGGCATGGACGAGCTGAACAAGTCACTGGCCAGCCTCGAGATCGAACGCACGGCGTTGACTCGGGTCGCTACCTGGCCATGGCAACCCGGGACATTCCGCGGCCTGGTGGCGGCCCTCGGCCTGCCGATCGCCATCTGGCTGATCCAATACCTCTTGCAGAGGCTGCTGGGATGAGGCGATCCACAGCCCCCCGCCCACCTCGCCGCGAACCCGACGCCAAGTCCGGGGCCGCGCCGGCCGCCGCGGCGCCCTTCGTGCCGCCCTACGCGCCGAGCTGGTTCGACCGCCTCAAGCGACGGGTCGAAAGGGTGCCAGGCCCCTACTGGCTGGCATATGTCGTGCTCGGCATGGTCTTTTTCGCCGCCGAAACGGCACTGCACGTCGGCCCACCTCTGCCCTTGTTTGACCCCGCCCTTTGCCCCGCCGAGCATCACAGTGCGTCATGAGTGATGTCGAGGCCTAACAGGCCGGCCTCGACACCAACTGGCTTGTTGTCCCTTCCAGCGTTCGCGGTTGCCAGGATGCGGCGCGGTTGTGGCGTCCATGCTTCAACCCCCACGTTGCAGGCATGCTCCCTCGAACGCGAATGGGGCTGCCCTTTTGGGACAGCCCCATCTTCCTCTTGCAGCTGAGGGCTCTTCGAATAGCCCCGCTCCCTTGCCAGTACTGTCCGGCTAAATGTCCAGGTTCGCCATCTGCTCGTAGAACTTCCAGCGGGAAGCGACGTCCTTGCGGATGGCCTGCAGCAGCACTTCCGCGCGGGCAGGATCGGCCTGCCGCAACGCCCGGAAGCGGAGCTGCTTGTACATGAAATCCTCGATCGGCTTGGTGGGCGCCTTCGAGTCGAGCTGCAGCGGGTTCTTGCCCTCCAGCGCCAGGCGCGGGTCGTAGCGGAACAGCGGCCAGAAGCCGGTGTCCACCGCGTCCTTCTGCTGGTCGGTTCCCTTCTCCATATCAATGCCGTGGTTGATGCAGTGGGCATACGCCACGATCAGCGATGGTCCGTCATACTCCTCGGCTTCCTTGAACGCCCGCACCACCTGAGTCATGTTGGCGGCGTAGGCCACCTGCGCCACGTAGATGTTGCCGTAGGTCATGGTAATGGCGCCCAGGTCCTTCTTGGGCATGTCTTTGCCGGCGGCGGCGAACTTGGCGACCGCCCCACGCGGCGTCGCCTTGGAGGACTGGCCGCCGGTGTTCGAGTAGACACCGGTGTCGAGCACCAAGGCGTTGACGTTTCGGCCGGAGGCCAGGACGTGATCCAGGCCGCCATAACCGATGTCGTAGGCCCAGCCGTCCCCACCGATGATCCACACCGACTTAGGCACCAGGTAGTCGATCACACTCAACAGGCGCTTGGCTTCCGGGTCCTTCGCCTTGGCCAGGAAGGCCTTCAGTTCCCCCAGCCGGGCCCGCTGGCTCTCCATGCCCTCGGCGGTACTGAGGTCGGCGCCTTTGATTTCGTCGACCAGGGCCGACTTGCCATTGAATTTCACCCGAACTAACAGCGACCGGGCGAGCTCGGTCAGTTTGTCGGCCGTCAGGCGCATCCCCATGCCGAACTCGGCATTGTCTTCGAAGAGCGAATTGGACCAGGCCGGGCCGCGGCCATCGTAGCGCTGCGCATACGGCGTCGTGGGCAGGTTTCCGCCGTAAATCGAAGAACAGCCGGTGGCGTTGGCGATCAGCATCCGCTCGCCGAAGAGCTGCGTCAGCAGCTTGATGTAGGGCGTCTCACCGCAGCCACCGCAAGCCCCGGAGAACTCGAACATCGGCGGCAGGAACTGAGAACCTTTGGTGGTGAAGCGATTGATCGCCTTCGGATCCGGATCGGGCAGGCTGAGGAAGTAGGCCCAGTTGGCGACTTCCTGCTCTCGGATCGGCGGTTGGGGCGCCATGTTGATCGCCTTGCGCTCGGTCTTCTGCCCCTTCTCATCCTTGACGTTGGCCGGACAGATGTAGACACAGGCACCGCAGCCGGTGCAGTCTTCCGGCGCCACCTGGACCACGTACCTCATCCCAGCGTATTCCTTGCCCTTGTAGTCGATCGACTTGAACGGGGCCGGAGCGTTGCCATCCTGGGCCGGGTCAAATACCTTCACCCGGATGGTGGCATGTGGGCAAACGAAGGCGCATTGGTTGCACTGGATGCAGGCCTCCGGCTCCCAAACCGGAATCTCCTGGGCGATGTTGCGCTTCTCGTACTTGGTCGTCCCCGACGGGTACGTGCCGTCGGCGGGCATCTTCGACACCGGCAGCAGGTCCCCGCGGTAAGCGATCATTTCAGCGGTTACATTCTTGACGAACTCGGGAGCGTCCTCTGGAACGGGCGGACGCATGTGGATCTTGCCCGTCGGCTTAGCCGGCAGCTCCACCCGGTGGATGCGCTCGCTCGCCAGCTGGGCCGAGCGGACATTCATGTCCACGACCGATTTCCCTTTGTCGCCGTAGGTGTCCTCGACGGCCAGCTCGATCATCTTCAGCGCCTTGTCCTGCGGCAGCACCCCTGAGATCGAGAAGAACGCCATCTGCATGATGACGTTGATCCGGCCGCCCAGGCCGATCGAGCGCGCCAGCGAGTAGGCATCGATCACGTAGAACTTGGCCTTCTTGTCAATCAGGCCCTGCTGGACTTCGAAAGGCAAGTGGTCCCAGACCTCTTCCGCCGGATACGGGCTGTTCAGCAAGAACGTCCCGCCGGGCTTCAGGCTGCGCAGGATGTCGAAGCGCTCCAGGAAGGGGAAGGAATGGCACGCCAGGAACTCGGCCTGAGAGATCAGGTAGATGCTGCGGATCGGGTGAGGGCTGAAGCGCAAGTGCGAAATCGTCATCGAGCCCGACTTCTTCGAATCGTATACGAAGTAACCCTGGGCGTAGTAGTCGGTCGCCTTGCCGATGATCTTGATCGAGTTCTTGTTGGCCCCGACCGTGCCGTCGGCCCCCAGGCCGTAGAACATGGCCCGGTGCGTGCCCTCCGGCTCGGAGTTGAATGTCTCGTCCCATGGCAGAGAGGAGTTGGTCACATCCTCGATGATCCCGACGGTGAAATGGTTCTTAGGCGGCCGCGCCTTCAGGTTGTCGAGCACCGACTTGGCCATGCCCGGGGTGAACTCTTTCGATCCCAGGCCATAGCGCCCGCCGACCACCACCGGGATCACCTCACGGGCGATCGTACCGGCGGCCACGGCCTCGCCGATCGCCGTCTGCACGTCTTGGTAAAGCGGCTCTCCAGAGGCGCCAGGCTCCTTGGTGCGGTCAAGCACGGCCACGGAGCGCGCCGTCTTGGGCAGCGCTGCCACGAAGGCCGCGGCGTCGAACGGACGGTACAGCCGCACCTTGACCAGGCCGACCTTCTCGCCCTGCCCGTTTAGATGCTCGACCACCTCGTGCATCGTCTCGGCGCCGGAGCCCATCATTACAACAACCCGGTCGGCGTCAGGGGCGCCCACGTAGTCGAACAGGTGGTACCGCCGGCCTGTCAGCGCAGCGAATTTGTCCATCACCTTCTGGACGATGCCCGGGGTTTGCAGGTAGTACGGGTTGACCGTCTCGCGCCCCTGGAAGTAGACATCCGGATTCTGGGCCGTGCCGCGGATGGCGGGATGCTCCGGCGAAAGGGCCCGCTTGCGGTGGGCGATGACCAGATCATCGTCAATCATTGCCCGCATGTCGTCATGCGTCAGCTCTTCGATCTTCTGGATCTCGGAGGAGGTTCGGAATCCATCGAAGAAGTGCAGGAAGGGCAGCCGCGCTTCCAGCGTGGCCGCCTGGCAGATAAGGGCGTTGTCCATAGCCTCCTGCACGTTGTTGGAGGCCAGCATCGCCCATCCCGTGGAGCGAGCCGCCATCACATCGCTCTGGTCGCCGAAGATCGAGAGCGCCTGAGCCGAGATGGCGCGGGCGGCGATGTGGAAGACGGTGGGCGTCAGTTCGCCGGCGATCTTGAACATGTTGGGAATCATGAGCAGCAAGCCTTGGGAGGCGGTGAAGGTCGTCGTCAGGCCCCCGGTGGTCAGCGCGCCATGCACGGCGCCGGCGGCGCCGCCCTCGGACTGCATCTCGGTGACGTTGGGCACGATCCCCCAGATGTTCTTCTCGCCCAGCGACGCCTTCTCGTCGGCGATTTCGCCCATGCTGGAGGAGGGCGTGATCGGGTAGATGGCGATCACCTCGTTGGTGGCATAGGCCACGTGGGCGGTCGCCGAGTTGCCGTCGTGAGGTACAAGCTTGCGCTTGGCATTGCCTTCAGCCATGGTGCCTCTCCTTAGAATCGGCCCGGGGCGGCCTTCGGCCCCCACGGCCGAGAAAGCGTGGTCAATCCGTAAGTCTAGGGACCTGCACCGGCCCTCCATAGTGCAGAAGGGCATCGCAATCTGGAGGACAATTGTCACTATTAGAGATTCCGGTTCTAGACCAACCTAGGCAGCAGGCCCTCTTCGGCGGGAGGGGGTGATCGCGAGTCAGACTGCGGCTCCACAACCGCAGATGCACGGCACGGCCGGCACACATCCGGGAGGCACGATGGTTGATCTCAAGACAACATTCATGGGCATTCCGCTGCGCTCACCGATCGTGGTCGGCGCCAGTTCTGTCTCCAGCATGGTGGACCGAATCGTCATGGCCGAGCAGGCCGGCGCCGGCGCGCTGGTGATCCGGTCTCTGTTTGAGGAGCAGATCCAGTTCGATGCTCTGCGCATGCAGGATGAGCTTTCCGTCGGCTCCGAAAGTTTTGCCGAGGCCCTTTCGTACTTCCCCAACTTGCGCCACGGCGAGGCCGCCGAGCATTTGATGTGGGTCGAGAAGGCCCGCAAGGCCGTCAAGATGCCGCTGTTCGCCAGCCTGAACGCCGTCAGCCCGGGCGCCTGGTCGAAATACGCCGGACAACTCGAAGCCACCGGCATTGACGGGCTGGAGTTGAACGTGTATGCCGTCGAAGCCAACCCGCAGAAGGCACCCCAGGCCGTTGAGAAGGAACTCTACGAGACGGTGGCCTCCGTCACCTCCCAGGTCAAGATCCCGGTGGCCGTCAAGCTCAGCCCGTACTACACCTCGACCGCCCACGTGGCCCACGGTCTGGATCAGCGCGGCGTGCGCGCCCTGGTCCTGTTCAACCGCTTCCTTCAACCGGACATCGACCCAACCACCGAGTCGCTGACCAACGAGATGGTGTTGAGCGAACCGGGCGAGATCAGACTTCCCTTGCGTTGGGTGGCGCTGCTCCACGGGCGCATCCGGGCCGACCTGGCCCTGAGCACGGGCGTGCACACCGGCGCCGACGCCGCCAAAGCGATTCTGGCCGGTGCCACCGTGGCCCAGACCGCCAGCGCCGTGATCAAGCACGGCGTGCCCTATGTCTCCACCATGCTCCGTCAGTTGGAAGGATGGATGGAGGAGAAGGGCTACAAGAGCCCGGAAGATTTCCGCGGCAAACTCAGCCAGAAGCAGGCGCCGGACCCCTTCATCTTCGAGCGCGCCCAGTACGTCAAGCTCTTGTTGTCTCAGAAGTAGACACTACCTCTCGCCGGACGACCCAGCGCAGTTGCGCTGGGTCGCTTCCGATTCCCGCCTGGTTCCACATCCAGCTTGTCACTGAGGAGGTTCAGGCGCATGTGACACAGGAACGTGAGACCGCATCCATCTCTATCTCGAGCAGTCTCCACCCATCCCTAGCCCCTTGGCCCTCTCCCCGCCGCGAGCCATCGCTCCTGTTGAGGAGTGCTCGGCCCGGGGAGGTGAGAAGACCAAGAGGACTGGGGGCGGCGAGGCTGAGGCCACCAACCGCATCTGCCCTGAGACCACACAGCCTCTTGACACGCCGGTCGACCGGCAATAAAGCCGATCCGTTGCGCCACCAGAAGACGCGACCCATACGCTGAGAAGGAGGGGCACATGTCCAGGTTCGTTTCGATGTCGTCTACGCCGTACAGCCGATCCGCGGTTTGCCCCTCCGGCTTCCCTTCTTCCGTTTCTTAGACTGCCGGAGTTCCCATCAAGCCATGCAGCCGCGGGCAGGCGCCCGCGGCTGATTGTTTCATGTTCCTTCCATCCCTCTCGCGGAAAGAGGGTTGCCAACAAGGCGGGCGTGAAACGTCGCCGGCGGGCCAGATCGAAATGGTTCTGCGCCGCTGGGTCCTCCCTCACAGGGGCCCTGACATTGCGAGGATGCTCATGGACCTCCAACTGGCTATCATCCGCTCATGCTTGGGCGACAGGTGCAAGATCTGCATGCTCGATAACGAGGCGGCCCTCGAGGTACGCTTCGATCATCGGCCTTCAGATTCGACGCGCCTTCGGTTCGGTCAGCTGGTCGCTGTTGACATGTGCCAAGCCCCTGCGATCGTTTGGCGCTGGCATCGGGCTAGCCTGCTGGCCTGGCTGCCGGACACCTTGCTGGTGTGTCTGCCCGAGGGGCGCCTGCTCTGGGTGGGCATCGGATGCGTCGACCCTGCCGATCTGCGGTTTGCCCCCGAAGTCTGGGTGACGCAAGCCGGCAAAGGCTGGGAAGCGCACGACGCAATCCTCAAGGGCGCGCCTGTTCATCCGGAGCAGCTGCTACGATGGGTCGAGCGCAGGCCGATCCCGGTGGCGGCAT
>CAZBJQ010000018.1:14271-30084 GCA_964492235.1 uncultured Anaerolineaceae bacterium
GCCTTCGTCCCGACCGCGCCTCATCAGCCAGGCGCCGGCCGCACTCCCGCCGGTGGCGGCGCCGATCGCCACGGCTGCCGCCCTTCGCTTCGAAGGCTGGTCACCGGACGGTCGTTGGATAGCCTACCGGGAGTCCACGCAGGCGCAGGTTGAGGCCTCGATGGGGACCTGGCCTGATGGCGCCCTGAGGCTGTACGAAACCTCCACAAGACAACCCTGCGTCCGAGCGGGCATCGGATCGGATTGCCAGTTGAAATGGGAGCCACCCGACACCCTGGTGCTGACTTCACCAGACCACATCCGGCGCGCCCGCCCATGCGACCCGTTCATCCAGGGGTCGGAATCCGCTCCGCGGCACCCGTTGCCCATTTCGGGCACCACCTCCAAAGATGGTGCTCTGCTCGCCGAGACGCGGCTCGATTCGACGGACTCCGGCATCCTGCGACTGCGCACTATCCTGATGGATCGCGCCCGCCAGAGCGAAATCGCGCGGGTCGATTGGTCGATCGACGAGTGCCTTGGCGACCTGGGCTTGGGCGGGGAGTGGGTCGGACCTTCCACGTTCCTGCTGTATGAAACCCTCGATCGAGGCCCGCTGCTGCTTGAAGCGTCCGGGGAGGTAACCGCGCTCCTGCCGGAGATCCTCGGGTTGGCGGCCGTGCCCTCGATCACCGGCCCCGAGGGCTACGGATGGATGGCCCGCCCCGCCCTGGATCCTTCGAGAGCGGGCTTCCATCTGCTTCTCAGCGGCGTTGGCAACGAAGAAGCCTTCCCGCTGGCGCATCTGTACCATCGCGAGAACGGCAGGCTGGAGATGCTGCCCTACCAGCATCCGTGGCGCGGCGGTTTTTCTCCGGATGGGCAATGGCTGTTGATGGACGCGCGACCGGACGACCAAGGCTATGAAGCCCATCAAGTATGGATCCGCCCAGTGGATGCCATCGGCGGCGAGTGGGCGCTGCTGGCGGAGCGGGCCGACGCCGACCTGTGGTCCCCGATCTGTCCAGCTATGCCTTCCAGCATGGCTCGCGTGTCACCTGGCGGGCGTTCCCTTCGGGCGAGATTCTCGGGCAATGGGATGCGGCACCCTACGCCGCCCACCCGGCGGAGATCTCGCCAGACGGACGTCGGCTAGCCGCAGAGGGGAACATTCCCGGCGAGTGGCAGTACGGGCTGTTCCTGTGGGATCGCCGTTCGCCCTAGCCGGACAACTGCGCGTTCACGCCCGCGTCGAATCGCCCAGCCGCCGGGTCGCGCCGTTCGGGCTCACGTACCCGGGCAGTTGAATCCATGGGTCAGGTCGTACAGCCTCGCCTGGTACATCATCTCAGCAGCCCAGCACTCATGCCCACGGACCATGACCACCGCCTCTCCGTGGTCGCCGGTCACCCGCAGCAGCAGCTGCAGTGAACTGCTGTCCATCCAGGTGGAGGACCAGTTCCCGCCCGCCGCCGGTCGGATCTCTCGGATTCGCCCCAGGGCCGAGCGCAGTGGTTCGAGGGCGTGCAGGAAATCCAGGGCGCCCAGGTAGCGCCGCCCAAGCAAACGTGAAGCATGGGCATTCGCCTCGTCCGCGGTTTGCTCCGGCCATAGCACGGCTGTCGGCTCCACGACCGCACGCGCTGCAAGCAACTGCAACGCCTCATCAGATGCGGGGAAGTACCCTTCCACCGCGGGCTGGTTGAACTCGACGGCTGAGTACGCCAGCAGTCCATTGGCCGAGTACAGGCGGTACTCGGCCAGCCGCCCGTCATCGAATTGGAGCTGCAGGGCACTCATGCCCGGATCCAGCTCCGCGCTCAGGCGGGTTTCCCGGTGGATTGCCTGCCACTGAGGGCCTTCCTCGCACGCTGCCAACTTCGCCTCAGCTCCCGCATTCCGCTGGACGCACAGGACCTGCCGGGTATCCGGGCTGCTGAACAAATGCCCCGAGGTCATGCTCCCGAGAAGCTGAAGCGCTTCCTCCTCAGTCAGAACGGCACGCGCGAAACCGACATAGCTAGGGTCCCAGAAGTAGACCTCCTGCGGCAACAGAATCAGTGAGGCCTCAGCCACCTCGGATAGGCGGGCATTCCCCAGCAGCAGCTCATTGCTGACGTACGCCCGCGCTGCCATGGGCCCCGATTCTCTGGTGAGGCGGACCTGCCCGAAGAAGGCTTCGACGCCCGTTGTCAAGAGCGTCTCTCCCGTCAGCAGCAGGCCCAGCCCACAGCAGATCAAGGGGAGACCCACCATCCCGCCTGCGACAACCATGATCCTTTGCCTTCGTTTCATTGGGTCGCCTCCAAATCCGTTGGGGCTAACCATCCCCCTTTCTGGCTGTCAACAGCTATCCTGCCTCTGTCAGAATCCACCTCCCAGTCACCGCCTTCGGGCTGCCGCTTCCCACCGCCACGACCTCGGCGTATGATGGCCTTCAGTCTGGAGGGATTGAGGCAAGATCCGTCCTCCCCGTGGCCAGTGGCACACCGCGGATGGACGTCGGACTCTGTCCGCCATAGGCGATGTCCCCTGGGCTCTCCAGGGCCGAGACGCGGGTCGGAGCCATGGGCCTGTCCGCCGGCAGGGAGCACCGACCATGGCATGGGAGAGAGCGGGCGTGATCGCCATCGTCGGCAACAGCGGTGTCGGTAAGACCACGCTGGCGCGCCTGCTCGCCGAGCGCTTGGCTGTGCCCCTGGCATTGGAGCAGCACGCCGAACGACCGTATCAACGGCAGTGCGCGCAAGATCCCCGGCGCTTTGCCCTCGCCAACCAGGTGGACTACCTGCTCTTTCGGGCTGAACAAGAAGCCGCTCTACGTCAACAATCCAACCTTGGAGTGATCGACGGCGGCCTGGACCTCGATTTCCGCGGCTTCACCCAGCTCTTCCACCGCAAGGGCTACCTGAGCGATCTCGACCTGCAGGTGTGCCAGCGGCTGTACGATGCCTTGCGCCGGCTGCAGCCGGCGCCAGCGCTCTACCTCTGGCTGAGAGCGCCGGCCCCAGTGGTCCTGGGCCGCTTCGATCGCCGTCAGCGCGGCGCCGAGGTCACTCAACGCGAGGACTTGGCGATTCTGGAGGAACTGCTCGAGGCGTGGCTCTCGCAGCTGCCTGCGCACTGTGTGCTCAGCGTCGATGCTTCGGGCGAAGACCCGACCTATGCCCTGGAGCTTGAGGCTGTGGCGGACGAGGTAGTGAGGAGGATGTCGGCCCTCGCCCCACCGGCAACCTCCACTAGCGGCGGCTGAGCAAGCGCTGCGGGAATCGGCGCCGCGCTTGCACGCAGCGAGCGCGACCACAATGCTAGAATCGGCCCAACAGGGAGGACGAAATGCCTGATGCCGTCATCGTCTCCGCCGTCCGCACACCGATCGGCGCCCATGGCGGCGCCCTGGCCGCGATGCGTCCTGACGATCTAGCGGCGCTGGTCGTGGCCGAAGCCGTGCGCCGCGCCGGCATCGAGCCGGCCGAGGTGGAGGAGGTCTACCTCGGCTGCGCCAACCAGGCCGGCGAAGACAATCGCAACGTAGCCCGCATGGCCGTTCTGCTGGCGGGGCTTCCGGTCGAGGTGGCAGCGGTGACCTTCAACCGGCTGTGTGCCTCGGGATTGCAGGCCGTCAACGCGGCTTACCGAGCCATCCGCGCCGGAGAGGGCGAGGTCTTCGTCGCCGGCGGTGTCGAGAGCATGTCGCGCGCCCCCTACGCCGTCCCCAAGGCAGAGCAGCCCTTCAGCTGGGGCAATCAGACGATGTGGGACACCACGCTCGGCTGGCGTTTCCCCAACTCCCTCATTGCCGAGGCCTTCGGTATCGACTCCATGGGCGAGACGGCAGAGAACCTGGCCGAGATGCATCCAGAGATCACCCGTGAGCACCAGGACGCCTTCGCCCTGGAGAGCCATCGCCGGGCCATCGCAGCCATTGATTCCGGTAGATTCGCCGAGGAGATCGTCCCGGTAGGCATCCCGCAGCGAAAAGGCAATCCGGTATTGGTCTCCATCGATGAGCGTCCGCGCCGGGACACAACGCTGGAGGGGCTCTCCCGGCTGAAACCCGCCTTCCGGGCGGGAGGCAGCGTGACCGCCGGCAATGCTTCCGGCATCAACGACGGAGCAGCCGCTCTGGTGTTGATGAGTGAGCAGCGGGCGCGGGCCCTCGGCCGGACCCCGCTGGCGCGGGTGATCGCATCGGCGGCGGCCGGAGTGCCGCCCCGCATCATGGGCATCGGACCCATTCCCGCCATCCGCAAGGCCGTGGCCCGCGCCGGGCTGAAGATCGAGGACCTCGGCCTGATCGAGTTGAATGAAGCCTTCGCGGTTCAGTCCCTGGCCGTCATGGGGGAGCTCGGCCTGCGGCCCGAGATCACCAACGTCAACGGCGGCGCCATCGCCCTCGGCCACCCGCTGGGCTGCTCGGGTGCTCGCATCCTGACCACGCTGGTCCACGAGATGCGCCGCCGGGCGCCGGTCTCGCCTCACCCGTTCTACGGTCTGGCGGCATTGTGCGTCGGCGTCGGCCAGGGAGAGGCCACCATCGTCGAGTGGTTCGACGCGGCCGGCGCGCCAGCGTGATGAAACGGCGCGGATCCGCTGCCCTTCCGTGATACACTGCCCTCCGATCCAACTCGGACAGGCGCTGCATGGGTTCCAGCGAAGACCACCTGCGACGTGACGATCCCGAGGTCTTCTGGGCATCGGTGATGCGTGTTGCCACGGAAGTCGCCCGCCAGGGCGCTTCCAGCGAGCAGGATGTCTTGCGCGCGATTACTCAGGAGCTCTTCCGGTTGCGCATGCGCGGCAGTGTGGCGTTGTTTGACACCGAGGGCCTGTTGGAGATCCGCACCCGCTCCCTCAGCAGCGCCACGGAGACCGCCCTCTCGCAACTGACCGGCTTTCCCGTCACCGGCCATCGCTTTGACCCGAACCAGGTGGACGTCTACCGCCAGGCGCTCGATACAGGCGAGGCCGTCTTCAGTGCGGACCGACCCGCGGTCGTTCGGCAGATGTTGCCCCCAAGCCTGCGGCCGCTCCTGCCGCGCGTCATTCGCCTGCTGGGCATCCAGCCGATCATCGTGGCCCCGCTCATCCTGGATGAACACGCCATCGGCACGATCAATGTCACCGCCCCCTGGCTGGCGCCGGAGGATGCCCGGCTCGTGATGGCAATCGCCGACAACATTGCCGTCGCTCTCGGCCACGTCCGCCACCGCGCCGAGGTCGATCGCACTCTGCGCCGTGAGCGCACCCGGGCCGCCATTTTGGAGGCCATTGTCGGAACGCTGGACATGGATGAGGCGTTGATGCGCCTGTTGCAGATGACCTGCGAGACCGTGGCGGCCGACGCCGGAACGCTTGCCCTGCTCGACCCTCCCGGTGCCTCACTGCGCATCCGATACACCCACGGCCTGGCTTCTGCGGGCAAGCCTGCACCCAGGGAAGAGGCTTCCCCCGGTCAGACCGCGGTCCGGGCGCGCCAGCCAGTCTTGATCTCCGATTACGCCAAGCAGCCAGACGCCGAAGACGCCTGGCTGCGCACCGGCATCCGCTCCGCCGCTAGTGTCCCCCTTATGGCCGGCGATGCTCCCATCGGCAGCCTGAGCATGTTCACACTGCGCAAGCCGCGGCCCTTCCAGCAGGACGACCTGGACACCATCCAGGGGGTCTCACGCATCGCCTCCATCGCCATCCGCAATGCACGGCTCTATGCCGACTCCGTCCGGCGGGCGGAAGAGGCCCAGGCCTTGATCGGGACGGCCCACGCCGTCTCCAGCTCCCTCGACCTGCAAACCGTGCTACGCCAGATCGCCGAGCAAGCGCGATCCCTCCTGAATTCCGACGGCAGCCGTATCCACCTGTATGATCCTGACGAAAACCTGCTCCGAGCAGTGGTCGCCCTCCATACCGATGCCGAGCAAGTGATGCGGATGCGCCTCGCCCCCGGCCAGGGCCTGACCGGCATGGTTTTCCAGCGGCGGGAACCATTGCTGGTCAATGACACGGCGCAATACTCACAAGTTGCCGTGCATGTCCCGGGCACACCCGTGGATGAACTGGAGAAGATGGCGCTGGTTCCCCTGCAGATCCATGGACGGACCATCGGTGTGATGACTGTGCTTCGATTCAGCACGGAGATCCCCTACACCGAAGCCGACTTACAGCTGCTATCCGCCTTCGCCACGCACGCCGCCATTGCCATCGAGAACGCGGACTTGTATGGCCAGGTTGCCACCCACGCCCAGCATCTCGAAGCCCAGGTTGCTGAGCGGACTCGTGACCTGGTGCTGTCCGAGGCCCGCTACCGCGCCCTGGTTGAGACCTCCCTGGCCGGGATCTTCCTGGCCGACACCCAGGGCCGGCTGCTCTATGCCAATCAGGCTTTTCACCACCTTTCCGATCGCCCGACCGGATCGCTCATCGGCCAGACCGAGGTCACCGTTGGCGACCTGGTCATCTCCCGTGACCGAACGCGCGTCCAGGAACGTATCGACTCCCAGCTATCAGGTGTCGACAGGCAGAGCGAGGCCATTGAGGTCGACTTGCTGACCAAGAACGGTGAGCGCCTTCCGGTGCTGTTCGCCTCGACCGTCGTCAGCGACCAGGAAGGACATGCCGAGGGGCTGACCGGCATCATCTTCGACATGCGTCAGCGCAAGGCGCTTGAGGCGGCGCTCAGGGACGAACGTGATCGGCTGGCCTCGATCTTGACGAATGTCGGCGACGCCATCGTCGTTGCCGACGCCGCCGGCCTGATCGAGTATGTCAACCCGGCCTGGGAGAGGCTGACCGGCTTCACCGCCAGCGAGGCGTTAGGTAAGACCTCAAGCTTGATCGGCAGCGGCCGTCATGGGCACGAGGTGTATGAGCAGATGTGGGCCACCATCCAGAGCAGCCGCATCTGGCGCGGCGACCTGGTCAACCGACGCAAGGACGGCACGCTGTATGACGCAGCCGTGGTGATCGCGCCCATCCACGCCGCTTCCGGCCAGGTCATCAGCTACGTGGGCCTGCAGTACGATATCAGCAGCCTCAAAGCACAGGACAGGCTGAAGACCCAGTTCGTCTCCGACGTCTCGCACGAGCTGCGTACGCCTCTCACCAACATCCGCCTGTATCTCGATCTGCTGGGAGAGACTACCGATCCAGAGAAGCTGCTTCGGTATCGCGAGACGCTGATTCGGGAGGCCGAACGACTGACAGGACTCATCGATGACCTGCTCTCGCTCTCCCGACTCGAGGCCAGCACCGCCCAGATCGACCTGGTGACGGTTCGGCTGAACGAGATCATCGCCGCGCTGGCTTACGACCGCCGGGCGCTGGCCGCCCGCAATGGATTGGTGCTCGACGTCTCCTGCGACGAGACCCTGCCTCCGACGCGCGGCGATCCCAGGCTCCTAGCCCAGGTCTTCACCAACCTGCTTACCAACGCCATGAACTACACGCCCAGCGGCGGGAAGATCACCTTGCGAACCCTGCGCCGGGAGAGTCCCGAAGGGCTATGGTCTGTCGTTGAAGTCGCCGACAGCGGTCCCGGGATCCCGATCGATGAGCAGCCGCTTCTCTTCCGGCGGTTCTTCCGCGGTCGCGCCAGCCAGGCCCGCGGCATTCCCGGCACCGGGCTCGGCCTGGCCATCTGCAAGGAAATCGTAGAACACCATCAAGGGCGAATCACGGTCGAGAGCGAGGGCCTCCCCGGCAAAGGCACTTGCTTCACCATCTGGCTGCCTGCGATCCCGCAGCCCAACCTGCCTGCGTAGCACCCCGGAAAGAGAGGCGGCGCACGTTGTCGAGCTTCCGCCCCTCATCGTGCAGGCCCGACCCTTCGTAGGGGGCTTGTTCTTCGAGGTATAAGGATACAGCAGCCGCAGGTCACACCAGGCTGAATTGCGAGCCTTGGGGTGTCTTGGTCACCTCGATGCGAGCCGGGAAGGAATCCTTGAGTTCCTCGATATGCGTGATGACCAGGATCAGGTCGAAGTCGTTCTGGATGCTGTTGATGGCGCCCACCAGTTGCTCACGCCCGCGTGCATCCTGCGTGCCGAAGCCCTCGTCGATGAACAGGCTGCGCAGCTGCGCCCCCGCCCGTTGTGCCAGCAGCCGCGAGAGCCCGATGCGAATCGCGAAGTCGATCCGGAAGGCCTCGCCCCCCGAGTACATCTCGTAGGCCCGGCTGCCTAGCTCGTCTGAGATGATGATATCCAGCGCCTCACGCACGTCTCCGGTCTTGGTCTCGCGCTGAGTTTCGATCCGGACGTTCAGGCGCCCATCGCTGACCTGGGTCAGCAGTTCATTGGCATAGCGCTCCAGCTCCGGCACGGCGGTCTCGATGATCATCGCCGGAACGCCGCGCTTGCCGAATGCCTCACGCAAGTCCTCCAACAGCGCCACTTCGTCCAGCCGTGCCTCCAGGTCCTGACGGCGTTCGCGCCGCTGCTGATCGAAAGCGTCCAACGCGGCCAACTGCTGGCGGGCGGCTCCCACGCGTTCGTCGGCCAGGCGACGGGCCAGCCGCAGACCTTCGATTCCCTCGCGGGTCCAGGGTGCCGCCCGCAGCAGGCGGTCGCTGGCATCGGCCTGCCCCTCCAATTGCTCGCGCCACGTCTTGTCTGCCTGTAACTCCCCGTCCCAGCGGGCGAGCTTGGCCTCGAGGCTGGTCACCTGTTCCATCGCCTGGTCGGCATGCTCCAGCGCCGACTGCAGTTCACCGTGCCGCCGATCGAGGGAAGCTCTCTCCTTGAGGCGGGCGTTGAGCTCCGTCTTTTCCCGCTCGCATCTCAACAACTCGGTCTCGAGCTCGCGCACACGCTGCTGATTGTCCCGATAAAGCTCGCGGCGCCGATCGATCTCCTGGTGCAACGAGCCGAGAAGCTGATGTCGATGATCCTCGGTCAGAGGCTGGCCGCAAGTCGGGCAGATCGGCTCTCCGGCCATCTCGAGCGCTGCCGCCCGCTGTTTCAGCGGCTCGGTTTCCGGCGCCATCGCCTGGTTGACCCCGCGCAGGGTTCCTGCCTCCTCCGTCAACCGGGTCGTCTCACCTGTCAGCACCTCCACCTGCGCCTGGAGAGGATCCAGGACCAGCAGCGCTTGCCCGACCTGCTCAAGCTCTTGCAGCGTGGTGTGTTTGTCCGCCCGACTTCGGGCGGCCGCCAGTTCCCGCCGCGTTTGCTCCAGTTCCCGCTCGCGCGAAGCGATCCGGCTTGTAGCCTCATCGATCTGGCGCTGCAGCTGCACCAGTTGATGGCGCGTTTGCTCCAGATCGGTCCACTGCTTCTCCGCCTGCTCCAGGCTCTCCCCGGCTTGGACGGCGTCTGCCATCGCCGCCTTCAGCCCTTGCTCATGGCGTGTGCGCTGGCTCAACTCGCGCTCGATCTCCTCCAGGCCGCCCTGCAGCCTTTGCACAGCGCCCTTGGTCTCGGCGATGCGGGACTTGGCCCTATCCTCGTAGACCTCCCACCGATGCAAGCCGAGAATGTTGGCCAGCACTTGCTTGCGCTGCGCCGGCGTCTTGGTGGTGAATTCATCCGCCCGCCCCTGCAGCAGAAAGGCAGAGTTGACGAACGTCTCGTAGTCCAGTCGGAGCAGCCGTTCGATCTTATCCTGCGTCTCCCGGATCCCGGCCTCCGACAGTCCGCGCCAGCCGCCGGCCGGCTCGTCCCAGGATTGCAGCTCGAGCAGCGAGGCCGCCCGCTTCCCCGCCTTGCGCTGACGCACCACCCGGTAGCGGGCGCCGTCCTGCCCGAAGACCAGCGCCACCTGCATCTCCGTCTCCCCCTGATGGATTAAGTCGTCGGGCGAGGCGGCGCGCGCTTTCCCCCACAGCGCCCAGGTGATCGCGTCCAGCAGGCTGGACTTGCCGGCGCCGTTCGGCCCTGCCAGGCAGGCGACGTGAAGCCCCTCCAGGACGAGCGGCCCCGGATCACGGTAGGCAAGGAAGTTGCGGACCTCAAGCTCAATCGGGATCACGCAGCAAGCTCTCCGCCAGCGACAACAGCCGCTGGACGCGCCCGAGGTCTTCGCCCCGGGACTGAAAGAACCGTTCGACCAGTTCGGCCGGCGTCAAGGTATGCGGTTCGAGATCCCCAAGCCGGCTCCGCACCTGGCTTTCCACATCCTGGTGGATCGTCACCGAGGAGGCGTCCCGCGTTGCCTGCTGGATGTCCTTCTCGTTCAGGCCAAGGCGCTGGTCCTCACGCAGTTGCACCAGCAGGCGCACGACAGCACCTTCGAGCGCTCGGCCGGTCAGCGCGGCCAGCGTCGCCTGCGTCGGGTCACTCTCCTGGCGGGCATCCACGCGCACCGTCACAAACGGCCGTGCCTGCACAGGTACGAACGACCAGCGCGTCTCCCCCCGAGCCAGCTCCACCCAGCAGAAGCCCTTGTCTTCGCCCTCCTCACCAAAGTCAATCCGCTCCAGCGATCCGCTGTACACCACGGGCGGGTATCCATCCGGGTTCAGGTCTTGATGGCGGTGGACATGGCCCAGCGCCACGTAGTCCCAGGCCGGGTCGCTGAGCACAGAGCGGAACACCGCCACATCCCGGCCAAGCATCACCGTGCGCTCCGATCCCAACTTGGCCTCCGCCACACTGAAGTGCCCGGCGAGGATGCGCGGCATGGGCTGATCCGCCGCCTCGGCGGCCAGCAGCTCCAGGATGTCGGAGACCGTCTGCCGCAGTGCCTGCTCCAGCGCCTCAATCGACTTCCCTTGATGATCCTCGCGCGCCAGCAGCCGATTGCGCATCGGGTATGGCATCCAGGCTAGATAGACCGGCCCGGCCTTTGTCTCTACAACCTGCCCGCCCGGCTTCTGCCCGACGATCACGCCTGGCACCCGCAGGGCCTGGAAGATGTCCAGGCTTGTCGCCCGGGCCGACATGCCCGGCATGTCGTGATTGCCGGGAAGAAGCAGCAGCGGCATGGCCTCGGCCAGCCGTCGGAAACGTTGCGCCAGCTCGCGCTGGTGTGTCGGATCCGGGTCGCGGCTCTTGAAGGCGTCACCGGCGAACAGCGCCAGGTCGGCGTCGTGCGCCAGTGCATAGTCGATGACTTCGTCTACCCGGTCGAGGAAATCCCGCACGCGGCTCGACGTCCCGGTCGCCGGATCCATCCGGCCGTAGTTCTCCATGCCGACGTGCACGTCGGCGAAGTGCAGGATGCGGACGGGGCGGGTCATGGCGATCTCATAATCGTCCTTTTGTCCCAGGGGAGCGGGGCGCAGCCGGTCAAGCGCGTCAGCCCGAGGCGGCCCCTCAGCGGTCCCGTCCCGCGGGACGCCGGACCCAGCGGTCCAGCGTCTCTGGCGGACGATAGGCCTCCAGGCTGGCTAGCAGCTTTTCGGGCTCGGACTCACTTGACAGTAGAGCCCGGTGCTCGTCATAGATGAACCCCTCGGCCAGCATATGCTGAATGAAGCCCAGGAGCGGATCGAAGTAGCCCTGCACGTTGAGCAGTCCGACGGGCTTGGTGTGCAGCCCGAGCTGCGACCAAGTCAGAATCTCGAACAGCTCCTCGAGCGTGCCGAAGCCTCCGGGCAGGGCGATGAACGCCTGGGCCAGCTCGGCCATCGCCGCCTTGCGCTCGTGCATCGTCTCGACCAGGCGCATTTCGGTCAGGCCCGAGTAGGCCAGTTCGGTCGTGTTGAACCGCCGCGGGATAACCCCGATCACCTTGCCTCCGGCCGCCAGGGCGCCGTCGGCCAGGCCGCCCATCATTCCCGTCCCCCCGCCGCCGAAGACGATTGTAACGCCGCGCTGCGCCAAGCTCCGCCCGACCTGGTGCGCCGCCTGAAGGTACGACAGGTGAACCGAGTCGCTCGAGCCGCAGTACACACTGACGACCTCAAGCATATCGCCGTCCCCTCTCCAGACTGGTGGTTGCACGCATCACGTCGTCCATCCAGACTGTCGCAGCGCCCCCCGCAGACCTTCCGCCACCGCCTGAAGCTCTTCCCGCGAAGACGGTCCACCGCCTCCAGGCGGGCGCCGGATGCCAAAGCCATCGCCGGCGTAGCGAGGGATGATGTGCAAGTGCATGTGGAATACGGTCTGCCCGGCCGCCTTGCCGTCCGCCAGGAAGAAGTTGACACCTTCGCATCGTAATCCGGAGTGGCGCATGGATTGCGCGATTCGGCGGCCAATCACAAACAGGTGCCCCCCGTAATCATCATCCAGATTTTGCAGGTCGGGTGCATGGGTGTTGGGGACCAACAGCACGTGGCCAGGGGTCAGGGGGTAGATATCCATGAAGCCGGTGACGGTGTCATCACGGAAGACCAGGCTCGCCTCGGCCTGCCCGGCGATGATCCGACAGAAGACACACGCTGCATCCAGCGTCACGGGCGTCCCCTTCTCGCCGGCCGCGCGCCCGGATGCACGTGGACCGACCTGGAATTAAGCATTTTACCATGCGGCCTTGTTGCACCGGCGGCGGTTGCGACCGTCTCGAGGGGTGAACTGTTTCGAGACTGCCGTCACTCGAAGGTGTTTGGTCACATCTATGCCGACTCGTTGGGTCCTCCGCAGCTTGCAGGTCATCGGCTGTGATACACTCGCCCGGGATTTCCGACAAGGAGCAAGTATGCGCCCCACGCTTCGCGCGGCCACGGTGGCTCTTCTTGTGTGCCTCTTTTCGTTCCTGCGAGTGACGGCACAACAGGAGACCGTGAACGCAGTGCTGTTCTACTCCCCGACCTGCCCTCACTGCCAGGAAGTGATTCAAGTGGATCTGCCGCCCCTGCTCGAGGCCTACGGCGATCAGCTCCAGATTCTTGCTGTGGATGTTACCCAGCCGGGCGGGCAGGCGCTGTATCAGGCCGCGATCGTGGACTTCGCCATCCCTGCGGAGCGCTTCGGTGTGCCAACCTTGATCGTTGGAGAGGCGGTCCTGGTCGGATCCGCGGAGATCCCGGAGCAATTCCCTGGCCTGATTGAGGCCGGCCTGGCTGGCGGCGGGCGGGGCTGGCCCGCCATCACCGGATTGCAGGAAACCTTAGCAGGCATGCAGCCACCTGATAGTGGCGCGGCGCCCTCAGCCATACCCACCTCCGTTCCGCCCACCTCAACACCTGCACCGGGCCTGCCGACGGTTCTCTCCGCGGTCCGGGCCGATCCCGTGGCACTCCTACTCGCCGGTTTGGTGCTGGTGGCACTGGTCCTGGTGATCCCCATCGCCTGGCTGACCTATAGGCGCACCCACCGCTCGCCGACGCCGCTGGGCAGATTGCCTTACCTGTTTCCCCTGCTTGCCATCGCCGGCGCCCTGGTCGCCGCCTACTTGCTGTCAGTGGAGGCCACCGGCTCTCAGGCCTTCTGCGGGCCGATCGGCGACTGTAACGCCGTGCAGCAGAGTAGCTACGCCAGGCTGTTCGGCATCCTTCCGATCGCCGCCCTGGGGCTGCTTCTTCAATTCGGCCTGCTGGTCGCCTGGCTGGTCGTCACCTTCGTCCGCGGCTCGGCAGCACGCGCTGCCGCCGTCCTGCTGCTGACGTTGAGCGCCCTGGCACTGCTGTTCTCCATCTACCTCACTTGCCTCGAGCTTTTCGTGATCGGGGCCGTCTGCGCCTGGTGCCTAACCTCAGCCGCAATAGTCGCCGTCGAGTGCTGGCTGGCGGCCCATGTTGCCGGCCGTTGCCTGGCGCCATTACCCGGATTGCCGCCCGATCCTGCGCCCGAGAGGTAACCTTGCGCCTATCGAGTGCGTTGCATAACCTTCGTCCCGGGGCCCAACCGACCGTCGGAGGTGACGTATAGCCGGCCCGTGGCTCACCCTGCTGGCCATCGCCGCCTATGGGGCCCTTCACAGCTTGCTTGCCAGCCCGCCTGCCAAGGAACAGGTCCGGCGCTGGCTGGGGGCGGCCAGGAGCCGCGGCTATCGCCTGGCATACAACTTGATCGCCGGGATTACCTTGTTGCCGGTGCTGGCGGTTCCGGCGGCGGTTCCAGGTGAACTCCTGTATCGCCTTACAGCCCCCTGGTCGATCGCGGCCGTGACCGGCCAGGCGGTGGCGATCGTTTTGCTGGTGGTGGGGGCGCTGCAGACGGACGTTTGGCATTTCCTCGGCCTTCGACAATTGGCGCAGCCTGATCCGGCGGGCCCACCGCAGCTGGTGGTCAGCGGGCTGCACCGCTGGGTGCGCCACCCACTGTACACCGCCGGCCTGCTCTTCCTATGGCTGACTCCGATCATGACGACCAGTATCCTGGCGCTCAATCTTGGCCTGACGGCTTACGTCCTCATCGGAACGATCTTCGAGGAGCGCCGCCTGATGACGGAGTTCGGCCCGGCCTACGCTGACTATCGGCGACGGGTTCCGCGCCTGATCCCCGGCCTGCGCCTGGGCTAGCCTTCCTACAAAGCGCCCCGTGCGCGTGTCCCCCTTTGAAACAGGCGGGGCGTGGCCCCGCTGCGGCCCGTCGCACATTGCCATCTAGCGCAGCTAGCCAGATAATCGATGCACGCCCCCCAGGAGGTCTGAGCCATGGCGGATGCGATCAAGCCCTATGCCTACATCGAGGACCTGACGAAGAGTTTGACTCAGGTTCCCCAGGACAGCATTCTCAGCCGAACGCTGTTTCGGGCCCCCGACTCCGAGGTGGTAATGTTTGGATTTGCGCCGGGCCAAAGGCTCTCGGAACACACCGCCTCGCGCCCGGCAGTGATCCACATTCTGCAGGGCGAAGCCGAGCTGACGCTGGGCGAGGATCGCTACCAGGCTGGGCCTGGCGCCTGGGCTCACATGGATCCGGGTCTCCCCCACAGCCTGCAAGCAAGGACGCATGTTGTTATGCTGCTGACTCTGATCGGGCCCGACTGAGCCAATCACCCACCGACAGGCTGCGGACAAGAGCGATCACCCAACAGAGTGAGTCGGGAGGCGTCTGAGGGCAGCGCCTGGAGAAGAGAGGGGAACCATGTAGGCTGTGGGCTTCGTCCGCGACCCCACCTTCATGATCGCCTCATGTGCCAGAGGGCCCGTTCGGGAAACCCCCGGTCTTCGCTGCGCAAGGGCGACGCTCGATTCGCTTCCTAGGCCGCTGCCCACCAGTCCTCACCCTCGCGAAGACCGCCGGCCTCGAGTTGCGCCCGAATCAACTGCCGGGCGCCCCGCGATCCAACGCAAGCCAGGAGCACGGGCCGTCGGTACTGCTTCCACACCTCCGGCAGCGATCCCGGGGCGACGATCGGGCAACCGCGCCGTTCCCGCCCGATCTTACGTGGATCGATATCAATGAACGCCTTCAGCGGTGCCTCCAGGCGCTGCAGGTGCTTGGCCAGCCGACGGCCCATTTGCCCCGCCCCCCAGACGACCACCGCATCCCGCCCGCCCAACGGGCATTGCACCAGGTAGTGGGCCTTGGCCCGCAGGAAGTTCTCGACTGAGTAGCGCGGATCGGTCCGAGTCAATCGATCCGGGCGGTCGCGCCAATGCAGCAGCACTACTGGCACCTTAGCGAAGCGAGCGCCGGCGATGTGCATCCGCAGCCACAGGTCGTAGTCCTCAGGCCAACCGCGCTCCTGGTAGCCCGCAAGGCGCTCCAGCCATTCCCGCCGAATACTCATCGAGGAATGCACCAGAGGGCTCTCGATGAACATCTCGCGGGCGATGGCCTCCGGCTCGGTCAGCCGGTTCTGCCACTCGATATACAGGCGGAAACCCTCCGCCAGCCGCTCCGGCGGATAGCCCGCCACCAGGCAGCCGACGGCTGCCAGGTCCGGCCTGGCGCGCAGCATTTCGAGTTGAGCCTGTAGTCGGTTGGGCTCGGCGATGTCGTCGGCATCCATGCGGGCGATGATCGGCGCCCGGCAGGCCTGCAGCCCTGCGTTGAGAGCCGGGAT
>CAZBJQ010000019.1:0-28940 GCA_964492235.1 uncultured Anaerolineaceae bacterium
CCGGTGGCGAAGGTGCGCAGCATGTGCAGGACGACGACCAGCACCCTTACTACCGCGCCGAGCGCTCGCAGCTCTCGCAGAATTCTGCCTAAGAACACGTTGCCGAGCAGGTTGAGCATGTTCTCGTAGGCGGCGTCTGGCGACGGCGTGTAGTACACCATCAGGAAGGCGCCGGTGATGATCTCGAAGGCGAAGAAGAAGGTCGACAGCCAGCCCAGTCGGAAGGTGGGGTAGATCGCGTCCATCAGATTGTGGTAGTACGTTGGCCGCATGTGCAGCCAGAAACCTTCGGCGTGCGGCGTCAGGCGCGGGTTGGGCCGGCCCGCAGGATCGTCGCGCAGCAGGCGGCGCACATCGCTGGAGTTCAGACCCGCGGTGACGCGGGTTACGAGGTCATCGGCCTTGTCGCGTCCAGCCTGGCGCACGCCTTTGGCCTTGACCTCGTCTAGAAACGGAATGTGCAGTCGGAAGATCGCCATTGAAGCTCCCCCTGGCTACACGCTGCTCGGAGCGCCCTGGATCTTGGCTCCGGTGTTGACCCGCAAGGCGACGGTGCCGGGCGGAATGGGCAGGCTTGAGCCCTGGCGGTTGCCAGCGGTCGGCTGCGTGCTGGCAAGGACATTGCCGGCGGCGTCCACGGCCTCGATGACAAAGACATCCAGATTGCGTGTGGCGGGCCCGTCAATCTTGGCGCCATCGGGCAGGTACTTCGAGCCATGACACGGGCACTCGAAGCGGTCGTTGGTAGGCTCCCATCGGTACAGGCACCCCAGGTGCACGCAGACCTTGTATAGCGCTTTGACGCCCGGTTCTTCGGCCAGCCCTTCCGGCTGGCGCGGGTCAGTGGCGCCGGCCTGGCCCAGGTTGACCAGCCAGAAGCGTCCTTCGGCAAATTCTGAAGGCGGGCTGTCGGGAGGCGGCACTTCCTCGACTGGAACGGTAATCACACCCCCGAATTCGCCCTCTTCGAAGCGCGGCAGGGCGAAAAAGAGCAAGGCGCCTGCCGATCCGGCGAGGTAGAGCGCCAGGGAGGATCCCCACAAGTAGTACAGGAACTCCCGCCGGCTCAAGGGGGGCGACGCCGGGCTCCCCGCTTGCGGTTGGGCAACCGCCTCGGTCATGTACAACCTCCTCGGACGAGTTGTCAGCTCAGTGGGCCGGGGCGATGGGGGGAGAGTCGACCCTTGCCTACCCAATAGTCCGGTAATTGATATCATAGTCCATCGTATTTGTCAAATTATTCACGCCTGACTAGCCCCCTGGAGAGCTTGGGCGGGCACCGCTGGGTATAATTCTCCGGTATGAGCAAGGCCAGCCTCCCACCGATTGAACTCATCCAGCGGCCTGAGCAGTTGGCGCGGCTGGCGTCCAACTTGAAGCGCCAGCCGCGCATCGCGGTTGACACTGAGTCTAACAGCCTGTACGCGTACAATGAGCGGGTTTGCTTGATCCAGTTCTCGATCCCGGAGATCGACTACCTGGTCGACCCGCTCGCCTTCACCGATCTTTCCTCGCTGCGACCGATCTTGGCCAGCCCCAAGATCGAGAAGGTCATCCATGCCGCCGAGTATGACTTGCTGTGCCTGAAGCGGGATTTCGACTTCGCCGTCGCCAATGTATACGACACGCGCATCGCCTGCCGCACGCTGGGGTGGAACGAAACCGGGCTGGGGGATATCCTGCACAAGGAGTTCGGAGTCACGCTCGACAAGCGCTGCCAGCGCGCCAACTGGGGCAAACGTCCCCTGCCTGCACACCTTTTGGACTATGCCCGGTTGGACACCCACTACCTTCTGCCGCTGCGCGATCGACTGGAGGCCGCCCTGCGCCAGGCCGGCCGGCGCGACGAAGCCGGCGAAGCCATGGCTTACGCCTGTCAGACGGCGCTCCCCCATCGCGAGGAGAGGCCGTCCTTCTGGAGCGTCAGTCACGCCCGCGAGCTGAATCCGGAGCAGGCCGCCGTCCTGCGCGAGCTGTACGGTGTGCGCGACCGCCACGCCCGGCGCCTGGATCGTCCGCCCTTCAAGGTGATGGAGGATCGCACTTTGCTGCAGATCTCCCGCTTGATGCCGGACGACAACGAGCAGCTGGGCGCCATCCCGGGGATGACCCCGCGCCAGGTCCAGCGCTACGGCAGCGACGTCCTGGCAGCGGTCAAACGCGGCCGCAGCGGGCCGCGGCCGCGCCGCCCCAAGACCGAGAACGGCGATCAAGTCATCCAGGCGCGCTATGAGACGCTGCGCCGCTGGCGCAAGCGCGCCGCCGAAGCCCGGCATGTTGAGTCGGACGTCGTGCTGCCGCGCGAGATCCTGTGGGCCATTGCTCGCTCCGGGCCGCGCACCCTCGACGAACTCAAGCCGATGATGCTGCCCTTGACCTGGCGCCACCACACCTACGGCCAGGAGATCATCAACGCCCTGTGGGGCTGACCCGGGCGTCGGAGACATCCATGGAGATCCACTTTCACGGTGCCGCCCGCACCGTCACCGGCTCCCGCCATCTGCTGCGGGTCAACGGTCATCAGCTGCTGCTGGATTGCGGTCTGTACCAGGGCCGTCGCGCCGACACCTACGCCCGCAATCTCAACTTCCCCTTTGACACAAAGTCGGTTGAGGCGGTCATCCTCTCGCATGCCCACATCGATCACTCGGGCAACTTGCCTAACCTCATCCGCCAGGGATATAGCGGTCCAATCTACGCCACGGCCGCCACCAATCACCTGGCCGATCTGATGCTGCGCGATTCCGGCGAGATCCAGGAATCGGACGTCGCCTACCTCAACAAGAAACGCGCTCGCAAGGGCGAACCTCCCGTCGCGCCGCTGTACACCGCCGAGGATGCCGCCCGCGCCTCCGAGCACATGGTGACCCGGGACTATGACGAGCCCTTCGAGCCGATCCCAGGAGTGGCGGCCCGCCTGGTGGACGCCGGCCACATGCTCGGCTCGGCCGGGGTGGTGCTCGAGATGGAGGAGAAAGGGCGCAAGCTCCGCCTGATGTTCTCCGGGGACATCGGGCGCGTCGATCTGCCGCTGTTGCGCGATCCGATGCTCCCGCAGGAGATCGACGTCTTGCTCATGGAGTGCACTTACGGCGACAGCCTGCATGACAGCCCGGAGTTGGCCTACCAGGGCTTGCGCAAGGTGATCGCCGAGACGCTCGACCGGCAGGGTAAGGTGATCATCCCCGCCTTCGCCGTCGGCCGCGCCCAGACGCTGGTGTACTGGCTGCATCAGCTGTTTGACCATGGGGATCTGCCGCACGTCCCCGTCTTCGTCGACAGCCCGCTGGCGATCGATGTGACTGCCGTCTTTCGCCAGCATGTTCAAGAGTTGGACGAGGAGACGCAGGCCTTCCTGCGAACCGACCCACATCGATCGCCTTTCGGCTTCGCCCAACTGACCTACACTCGCTCGGTCGAGCAAAGCAAGGCCATCAACGACATGCGCGGGCCCATCATCATCATCTCCGCTTCAGGTATGGCGGAAACCGGCCGAATCCTGCACCACTTAAAGAACAACATCCGGGATCCCCGCAATACGATCCTGATCACGTCCTGGATGGCCCCCGAAACCCTCGGCCGTCGCCTGGCCGAAGGTGCCGAGCGCGTCCGCATCTTTGGCGAGGAGTATCCGGTCGAGGCGCAGGTCGTCAGCCTGAACGGCATGTCGGCGCATGCCGATCAGCATTTCCTGGTCGAGTACGCCCGGGCGACCGAGGGGAGACTGCGGAGTGTTTTCCTGGTTCACGGCGAGGCCAGTCCGGCGGCCACCCTGCAGGAGAAGTTGAATGCAGCCGGCATAGAGGCCGTCCACTACCCTGACCTGGGCGAGGCGGCTTCGATCTAGGCCAGGCGGCCGCACGCGCCCGGCCGCTCTGCATTGCGAATGGGATGCCGTGATGAGTTCCTCATCGCACCCACCTGGGGATAGACGTTACCCGCAGCAGCTTGATCTGGGCAGCGCCCACCGGGAACAGAGCGACCCGCGAGCAGGCGTCCCCCTCGGTGCAGCCAGATCCCCGTTCTACCCCATTCTCAAGGCATTGCTCCGGATCTACCGGACGACTCTGGTCCGCTCTGTGCGCGTGCTGGGCCGGGAGAACATCGAGGCAACCGCCCGTATTCTCGTCTCCAACCATGCCCGGGTGAGCGACGCCTTTCTGCTGCCGTTCCTCTTCCGCGGCCGGATCCATAGCTTCGCCCAGGAGGAAAGCTTCTCCCTGCCGGTGTTGGGAAAGCTGCTCGAACACGCCGGTCAGATCCCGGTCCGACGGGGGTCCGGCTCGCGTGCGTCGCTCGTCCTGGCTGGGGACTACCTGGCCAAGGACGAGAACATCTTGATCTATCCGGAAGGCGTACTCACCCACGGCGGGGAGCTGCGCCGCGGCATGACGGGCGCTGCCCGCCTGTCGTACCAGACTGGTGTCCCAATGCAGCCCGTCGGCGTGTACGTGCCCGAGGTCGACACCCGCATGTTCCACGGGCGCTTCTACGATCGCCCGACCATCGGATGCTGGCAGGTCGGCGGCCCGGCGACGGTCGCCATCGGCAAGAGCCTGTGGCCTTTTCCTCGCGACGGCGGGCAGGTCGGCGCCGGCGAGTTCCGCCAGGTGACGGACCTGGTGATGGAGTTGGTGCGGAGCTTGGTCGAACGGGCGCGCCTCGAGACAGCCTGATGCGCCTGGCACTGATCAGTCAGACTTACCCTCCGATGGTCAGCGGCGTCTCCATGGCGGTTTCTCAACTGGCCGAGGGACTGGCCGGGCGCGGGAACCAAGTCCTTGTCCTGACGGCAAGCGAACGCGGCGATCCCCACACCGAGAACTTTCAGAACCTTCGGGTCACCCGTCTACGTTCCTTTCCCACTCCGCTGCGCGTCGGGCAACGTTGGTGCTGGTGGGGCCGGCGAACGCTGATCCACCACCTGGGTGCCTTCCGCCCTGACGTGGTCCACCTGCATGACCCGGCCCTCGGTGCGCTGCAGATTCCGGGAGCCATCCGCCCGCTCGGCCTGCCGCTCGTGATCACCGCTCACGCCCTGCCGATCAACGTCGCGCACATCGCTAACGTCTCCCTTCGCTTGGGGCGCTGGGTCGAGTCATGCGTATGGCACTTGGCTGCGCGGCGCCTGGTTGACTTTGATGCCGTTGTCACCCCGGCCAAGTACACAGCTGCAAGCTATGCCCGCCACGCAGGCGGGCGTCCGATCGCCATCAGCAATGGCGTCGATCTCCAGCGCTTCTTCCCCGGCTTGGGCGGCGCGCAGGAGCGGGCTCGCCTTGCCGGCGGCTTCGGTGTCGACCCACACCGGCCGATCATCCTGCACGTCGGCCGAATCGATAATGAGAAGGAGGTTGAGGTTGTGATCCAGGCGGCTGCGCGCGCCTTGGCTCAGGCCGATGCCCAGCTGCTTGTTGTCGGAGACGGCAACGCCCGGCGCCGCTTGATCCGCCTCGCCCGCGAGCTGGGGATCGGGGACCGGGCGCTGTTTCCCGGCTTCATCGGCAAGGATGCCCTGCCAGCCGTCTACCGCCTCGCCACAGTGTTTGCCATCTCGTCGCGCATCGAAGCCGAGGGGATCGTTGTGCTAGAAGCCGCCGCCAGCGGGTTGCCGATCGTTGCCGTGCGGGCAACAACCATGCCGGACCTGATCGAGCGCCCCGGGTGCGGATACTTGGTCGAGCCCGGGGATGCCGGGGCCATGGCCGAGCGCCTGGTCTACCTTCTCCGCAATCCATCGGAACGTGAGCGCCTGAAGCAGGCGGCACTGGCCATGGCTCGCCAGCACTCGTACGAGACCACGTTGGACCAACACGAGGCGTTGTACCAGCGCCTGGTCAACCGCCAGCCGGCGGAACTCAACGCAGAAGCTGGATGAGCCCCCAGACCTTCAAGCCCCCGACCGTCAGCACGATCGAGGGGATCAGCACGTAGAAAACCAGCGCGGTGACAACCAGGATCGTGATCGCCTTCCGCTGATCGACCTCGCCAGCGGCCGACAGCCCCTTCACCAGGATCGCCATTCCCCACAAGAGCGCCGCCAACTCGAGCACGGCCGCCGCCGTGCTCCACCCGGTCTCGTCGGGCAGCGGGAAGGATCCGAGCACGGTCAGGATCCGCGGCGCGGCAGCCACCAGCAGCAAGCTCGCAAGCGATCGTAGGTTGCCGCCGGCGCCCATCAGCTTGGCTACCAGCAGTATCGGAACCACGGCCACCAGCCACGCAGCCAAGAGCGTCAGGGGCGACGTCAGCCACTCCCCGATGGATCGGATCACCCGGCTAGGGCGTGCCCCCAAGGGAGGTTCGAAGCTCTCGAGACTCGCGCCTAGATCATAGAACCACTTGGCCACGCTCTGCGCCGGACTTGTCAGCACCCTCGCCAGGAATCCTTCCAGCGCGTCCGCTCTGTCCGAAACCTGATCGGCCACTTCGAAGGCGCGCTCCGCCGCCGTCGGAGCCTGCAACAGCGCCCGGGTGCCGGAGAGCCTCCCCAGGCCGGCGAACAGTCCCACCAGGATAAACAACTTCAAGACGAACACCATGCTGTCGTTCGATTGCCGCATGGTCTCGAAGGCGTCGCTGTCGAGGATCATCAACCTGCCGTAAGTCCGGAAGAACGCCATCATCGTCGTCTCCTAGGTGTGTCTTCCTCGACCGCATGCAGAGGCACCACTCTGCCGCAACGGCCTTCGCCGGGGTCTTCTTGGGAGTGGGCTTCGGCCCACAAGCCAGGAGCCGCCCTTCGTACGCTCTCCTAGAGCAGGATGGAGTAGGCCAGGACGCCCAGCAGTGCGCCCAGTACGATTGACAGGAAGACGAAGAAGTAGTGCAGGGCATACATCAGGAGGGTCGTGCTCAGGCTGCGCCGCCACGACAGCTGCGGATAGGTGGCATGAGTGGCCTGATAGCTGGTAAGCAGCGTCCAGGACCACAGCAGGCTCGAGGGCACAACCAACCCCGGAATGATGTTCAGGACGGTCAGCATCTGAGGCGCGTTGGCTACGGCCAGCGCACCCCAGAAGGCACGCCGCCGTGCCTGCCCGCCGAGCTTGCGCCCGATGAGTTCCCCGAAAATCGCGAAGGTGACCCAGTTGAACAAGCCCATCCCCCACAGCGACATCGGAGTCAAGAAGATTCCGAGCCTGGAGGGGTAGCCGATGCGGATCCCGGCAGTGAACCAGGACAGCTGGTAACCCAAGTTGAGCACCGCCGCCAGGGCGGGCTGCTGGACTGCCCACTGCTGGTACAGCGCCGAGTTGAAGATCAGCTCGCCGACCTGCGACTGGATGACCTCCACCCGAGGCAGCGTCAGGTAGTTGAAGATCAGCCCGAGGCTGGTGATCAAGCCGGTGATCAGGTACAGCGCCGTCAGCATCCTGAACCCTTGCCGCACGGGCCGCTCGGATCTCAAGATCGGCTGGTAGGCCTCTGGCTGCAGCAGCAAGGCCTGCCAGAATTGCCGGAATGTGGCGCGCAGGAACCCCGGCACGGCCCTCCGATCGCTGGTGGTTTCGGCCATTTGCGCCACATTCCCTCCTTCGGCCCGGTAGACGGTGGCTGTTGGCCCAGTCTACTGCGATTCCCCGAGCCTGCAGCAACGCTGGAGCCGGATTGCAGCTCGGGAAAACGTCCTGCGCCGGCACGGCCCGCCACAACAGGCGCGCTATAATCAATCTCGGAGAGGTGCCAGAGTGGTTGAATGGGACGGTCTCGAAAACCGTTGTGGTCCTTGTGGCCACCGTGGGTTCGAATCCCACCCTCTCCGCTCATAGCCATGACGGTGTGGAAAGAAGTCGAAGCGAGATGTGGGGGTTCGGGAGACGTCCGAACCCCCACATCTGGCGAATCCACCCCGATTCTGCATCCGCCGCGGAGATCGCGGAACGAGTCGGGCCATCACTCGGGGAGTAAGCGTGACCTCTGCTGATACGGATCGCGACCCGTGGACTTCCCTCTTCGACGGTGCCGACCTGTCTGGGTGGCGAGTTGCCGGCGATACCACGTCGTTCTCGGTGGGTCAAGCAAAGCTCGTCGCAAGCGGCGCTCCGGGTACGCTCTACCACGTGGGGAACGGCGATGAGCCGGTGTTCCAGGATTTCGAGCTCGGGGCAACCTGCCAGGCCTCGGCAGGCACCTGGGCCCGTCTCATCTTCCACGCCCGCAGCCAGCAAAGCCCCTCCCAGGATGGCAGCGCTTCCGTACTGATCAACCAGGCCGGCCGGGCTCCCGACGGTCGGCCGGAGCGGTGCCAGACCGGCAGCCTGTACCGGGTCCGCAATCTGTTCAAGCGCTGGATCGCCGACGATCAACCCTTTGGGCTGCGCATTCGACATCAAGCACGACGCACCCAGGTCTGGTTGGACGGCATGCTCGTCGTCGATTACATCGCGCCGCCACCCTCCGGGAGCAGCCGACCCAGCGGCACCTTCGGTCTGCATTGGCAAGGGAAGGGCGGCCGACTTCAAATCCACGAGCTTCGGGTCCGCCCGTTGGCGCCGAAAGCGGAATTCCAGTCGGCAGCCTGGGATGAGATCGACGCTCGCCTGGCGCGCCTGCAGGGCCTCGGTTTCCCGCTCATCGATCTGCACGTTCATCTGAAAGGGATCACGCTCGACCAGGTCCTCGCCCACAGCCTGCGCACCGGCATCAACGTCGGCATTGCCCCCAATTGCGGCCTCGTGCGCCAGGGCCTACCGGGCGTGACGGCCGAGGCCTTCATCTCCGACGATGCCGGGCTGGACCGTTTCCGCCACAACATGCAGGGCCAACCTGTATTCCTGGGCATGCAGGCCGAAGGCCGCGAGTGGGTGTCGCTGTTCTCTCCCCAGGCAATGCGCCGCTACGACTACGTCTTCACCGACTGCCTGACCTTCGACGATCCTGCCGGCCGGCGCATCCGGTTGTGGATCCCGGAGGAAGTCCAGATCGAAGACGAGCATGACTTCATGGACTGGTACGTGGACAACATGGTGGGGGTGCTCGGCGACGAGCCATTCCAGGTCTTCGCCAATCCCACGTTCTTGCCGGACCGTATCGCTGCGCAGTACGATTCGCTTTGGACTGTCGAGCGAATGGATCGGGTGATCGAGGCGGTCGTGCGCAAGGGCGTTCCCGTCGAGATCAACGCCCGCTTCCGCATCCCGAGCGCGGCCTTCATCCGTCGCGCAAAGGCCGCCGGAGTTCGGTTCACGTTTGGGACCAACAACGTCGATGCCAACCTGGGTCGCCTCGAGTACTGCCTGGACATGATCGACGCCTGTGAGCTGACGCCAGACGACATCCACGTTCCGCAACGGCCGTAGGGGCGAGCGCCGCCTGCTCTTGAGCTCCTTCCCTCCCCGCGGCTTCCTGATCGTGCAAGGAGGTGAGCCGATGAAGGTCGATGCACTCCTCTCAGACCTCGCCTACAAGGGAGAGGCATCGGGTTTGCGTCAAACCTACCATGTCTTCCAAGGTAAGCACCACTATCTGGTACTCTCTTTCTCCCGCACGAAGCCCAACGCCGGCTATTTCAACATCGTCGATTCCGATGCGGTGGCTTACGTCCGGTCGAGATTCGCCGGTGAGAAGGGCATCACTTCGAAGGCGCTGCACCAGCGCTGCAGCAAGCCGGAGCACATCAAGGGACCGCTCGAAGCTCTCAATATCCTGTATGTGTTGACGGCGACCCACCAGGCCCAGGTCGACAGCCGCTTCCACGACCGGGAGTTGCACTTCAATATCAAAGCCTGACGGCCCTGGCTTGGGCGATTCGAGGATTGCCTGGAGGGTAGCTGATGGCCGATCCCCTGGATTTCGATTTCGCCTCTGGCCACAAGTTCTTCTCCGCCACATGCTTCAACCGTGCCTGGGACTTCATCGATATGCCGCAGCGCAGCGCGGCAGAGGAGGAGGCAATGGTCTTGCTGGCCATGGCCTCCCTCTGGCACTGGACGCAGAGAGCAGATTGCAGCGATCACCACCGGGCGCTCGGTTACTGGCAGGTCTCCCGGGCGCTTGCCCTGGCCCGCCTGGCCGAAGGCGCCCGGCTGTTCGCCCAGAAGAGCCTCGAGCTCAGCCAGAACGAGGGACCCTTCTATCTTGGCTACGCCCACGAAGCGCTGGCCCGCGCCGCCTGCGCGGCCGGCGACCGCGTTCAGGCCGCATCCGACCTGGGGCAGGCACGTCGCTGGGCGGAGAAGGTCGAGGATCCTGAAGAAGGCAACCTGCTGCGCAAGGACCTCGAAGCCCTGGCCGCCCTGGTCGGCGCTGCCGGCGGCTAAACCGATCGGAAACCGTCAGCCTGACATCTTGTCACCCCCTGCTTAGACGGGCAGCCTACCGCGGATCAGACTCCGATCTTCGAGGCCGTCACGGATCGCTCTAGATCAGGGGTCCCCGGGCATGAAATCGACAGGATCGTGGCTGGCGACTGAGGGACCCACCGGGGACTTGGCGCCGCCTCTCGCTGCGGCAGGGCCATTCGGACCAACAGGAGTGGACCCAAGCGACGGATGAATGGCTGACTGTCTCTCACTCTCACTGGCTGGCGCGGTGCAGCCTCTTCCGCTTGCCCCTGCCGTAAGCCGTCGCCTTCGCCGAGCATCGAACCGCACAGGCAGGAGCGGAGGCTTGCAGCGCCAGGGTACCTGAGGGACCCGACCCCTCAGGGCATCTCCTGCGCCAATCCGCGCCCGTGTCGTTGCGGCTGGCGCCTCACGCCGCGGAGGCCGGGCGAGGCGGGCTGTGGTGGCTGCCCGCTCTAAGGTCCCGAGCACTCCCTTGACAGAGACTACGACCGCGGATGACAATCCTTCTCATGGACACGGAGTCCGTGGCTGACCCGTAAGGAGAGAAGCACATGTTCTACTTGGATCCGTTCTATCTCATGATCTTCGGCATTACCCTAGTGATTTCAATCGCCGCCCAGCAGTTCGTCAGGAGCACCTACAACAAGTACGGCCGCGTCCTGAACGGCAGCGGGCTGACCGGCCTGGAAGTCGGCAAGGCGCTGGTTGAGCGCACGGCCCTTGGCGATGATGAGATCGTCTCGATCGCAGAAGGCTCGCGCCCGCGCGGAATTCAGGTCGAGGGGATCCGCTTCGCCGCCACCCAGGGCGCACTGACCGACCACTACGATCCCAGCCAGCACACGGTCTTCCTGTCCCAAGGCGTGGCCAACCAGCCAACGGTGGCGGCCATGGCCATCGTCGCCCACGAGCTCGGCCACGCCGAGCAGAAGGAACGCAGTTCCCTGCTGATGGCCCTGCGCCAGACCCTGGTGCCCGCCATCCGTTTCAGCCCGACCCTGGCTTACCTCTGCATCTTCATCGGGCTGATCTTCAATCTCACCCAGATGTACTGGCTGGGGGTCCTGTTCTACGGCGCCATGGTTGGCTTCATCGTGTTGGATCTGCCGATCGAAATCGACGCCAGCCGGCGGGCAACGCGTCTCTTGCGTGAGGCCGGACTGATCCGCTCGCAGGACGATGACCACGGCACGCGGCGGATGCTCACAGCCGCGGCTTCCACTTATGTGGCCGCGGCCGTCACCGCCATCCTGCAGCTGTTGTATTACGTCAGCCTCGGCAGGCGGCGGGCGTAGTCCGCACCAACACCAGCCAGGCGTTGCCGCTACGGACGGGCCTCCGGACCACACTCCGGGGATCCCATGGGGACAGCAGCCTCGGGGGCGCGCCATCCGCGACCCCGCCTGCGTGGGGGGCATGCCTGTCCCCCGCCTGCTGGACCCTCCACCCCACCGCGCGTGGCTTTCGTCGGTTGTCTCCTGGGCACCGCCTGCGATCAGGCCGTCGACCGACTGCACCACACCCGGACCATCCTTCACAACTGACGCCTTGCCGCGCGCCTCCCGGCACACCTGCCCTGCGCAGGAGCTGGCCTCCCGCCAAGTCATCCTGCATATGCCGTGGCGGGTATCGACCTCCTTTGTCCGCCGGAGCTGGGAATCCGCCTGACTGTGCGCCCAACCGACCGCGCCCGGCCGCCGGAGAGATCGTCTACAATCCTAGGACCTGAACACCCACACCCGTCTGACGCAACTCGAGGGGCGGACCCGGGGGACCCATGGCGTACAACCTGCGCAACCGCAACTTCCTCAAGGAGCTGGACTTCACACCGGACGAATTCCGCTTCCTGCTCAAGCTCTCCGCCGATCTCAAGGCGGCCAAGTATGGCGGTTACGAGCAGCCGCGCCTGCAGGGCAAGAACATCGCCCTGATCTTCGAGAAGACCTCCACCCGCACCCGCTGCGCTTTCGAGGTCGCCGCCTTTGACCAGGGAGCCCACGTCACCTATCTGGGCCCGGAGGGCTCGCAGATCGGCCACAAAGAGTCGATGAAGGACACGGCACGTGTGCTCGGCCGGATGTATGACGGGATCGAGTACCGCGGCTACGCCCAGGAGACCGTAGAGATCCTCGGGCAGTACGCGGGAGTCCCAGTTTGGAACGGTCTGACTGACTCCTTCCACCCCACCCAGACGCTGGCCGACGTGCTGACCATGACCGAGCAATGCCACAAGCCGCTGGAGCAAATCGCATACTGCTACCTCGGCGACGCCCGGAACAACATGGGGAATTCCTTGATGGTCACCGGCAGCCTATTGGGAATGGATGTCCGCATCTGCGGCCCGAAATCCCTGTGGCCCTCGGACGACCTGGTCCAGCATGCTCGTCAGTTGGCGAACCAAACCGGCGCCCGGCTTATGCTGACGGACGATCCGGCCAAGGCCGTTGCCGGGGTCGATTTCATCCACACAGACGTCTGGGTATCGATGGGCGAGCCGAAAGAGGTGTGGGCCGAGAGGGTGAAGCTGCTCAAGCCCTACCAGGTCACGCTGGACCTCTTGAAGAAGTCGGGCAATCCGGGCATCAAGTTCATGCACTGCCTGCCGTCCTTCCACAACCGCCAGACGAAAGTGGGTGAAGAGATCTATCAGAAGACCGGGTTGGACGGCCTCGAGGTCACAGAGGACGTGTTCGAGTCGGAGCACTCAATCGTTTTCGACCAGGCCGAGAACCGGATGCACACTATCAAGGCGGTCATGGTCGCCACTCTGGCCGATTGATTGCAGTCGATCCGGACGCCAACCCGCTGTCCTGCCGCCCGGTTTTCGGCGGGCGCGGGGGAAGAGGGCCAGGCACCGACGGCGATCCTGATCGCCGTTGCCGACGGAGCCGGGACCGCCTTGCACAATCGGAAGTCTAGACGGAGGAGACCGCTATGTGCTGCTTCTTCATCACGCTGTTCGCCTTCGGGCCTCGCATCGCCTTCCTCATCTTGTGGCTCAGGCGGCCGGCAGAGATCCTGCTGGTTTTCCAATCCTGGATCTGGCCTGTGCTCGGGCTCCTGTTTCTTCCCTGGACCACGCTGGCCTACCTGCTGGTCTACGGCACCAACGGGATTGTGGGGCTGGATTTCGTCTGGCTCGGCCTCGCCGTGTTCGCCGATCTCGGCACCTATTCCTCCGGCGCCTACAAGCGCAAACAGGTTTCAGGTTACCGAGGGCCATAGGTCCACTGGCGGCATGTCGGACTCACGGACAAACGCGGCGCAGGCTCGGGCCAAGCCCGACCCCGCGCCGCTTGCACTCCCCCGCCGGAATCAAACCGCGGCCGCCGTCCGGCCTACCGCCAGGGATCGAAGAACCTCAGGTTGCCGACAGTTGTTTCCCACACCCGGTCGAGCTGTGGAATCCCATCCGGGAAGCGCTCGGGGTCCCATGGCTGGCCCAAGATCGTGTAGGCATCCCCGTTGACCACCACGAAAGCCTGGCGCGACGGCCACGCGCCATTCACATCTTTGAAGACCACCGCCGGGTAGCCGCCGATGCTCGTCTCTACAATCGAGCCAGGGTCGATGAAATCCATCCGCTCCTGGAGCATGTCCATGGGGCTGTTCCCGGCAGCGTGGCCGAATGTCCAAAGGCGATGCTTGTACGGACCTCTCCAAAGTCCTTGTCCGTGCCAATCACCGGGCCGCCGACGAACATATCCGGTATATCCGGACGCACCGCGAAATCCGCCGGGAGAAGGGAACACACGCCCAGCCGGTCGTTGCGGTAGGCGAATGTCTCTCCTGCCGCTGCGGGGCATACATCTTGGGCGCGCACCGCCGGTGCGGGATTCTCCCGCGGGAAGAACACGATCGAACGCACGACTGTATCCCAGAGCTGAATGGCGGCTGCATCGAGCTCCGGCACGTCTCCCGGCTGTGGCGCCAGTGTGATTTGATACTTCACGCCGTCCGCCACGATGAAGGCGCTTTGCAGGCGGATCATACCGGGAAGATTCTTAAGGATGGTTGCCGGCCGCCCGCCGATTGTCCCAGGCTCGGGCGTACTGGATCCATCCGGCATGGCATACAGCTCAACCCACCTCTGGGCATAACCGGCACTGTCGAGCCCATCCGCCGGGCCGTTCTGCGCTACCTGCATCCAGACCGCCGCCCCCTCCTGCTGCTTAGGCCCCAGCGTCTCCCGCGGCCCCTGGAGGAAGATCATCTCCTCCGGCTGCGACGGATCAGGGTTAGTCTCGATCCCTAGGGGGACCAGCATGCAGAACCCGTTCTCCCGGCTGAGGTACAGCGTCGTGGCCGCATCGGGGCTCGGACAGGCGTCGGCAGGGTCCACCGGCGCTTGAGGGCTCGACGACGGTGCCGGGTTGGTGGCCGCGACCGCGGTCGGGCCCGGCAAGGCCACGCCCTGCAGCAAGCTGCACGCCGGGAGCATCACCAGCAAAGGAACCAGGATCCATTTTCGCTCACTCACGTCAACTCTCCTTACACGCCAGGTGCCAGGCAGCCGCTCGGGAGCCCCCCTGGCATGGAAGCGCCATCCTAACTCTCTTGGCCCCTGAACGGAAGGGACTCCGGCGAGAGCCGGCGAAGCTCACCGGCGTCGCCACAGCGGGGGACTTCTTAGTCCGCTCGTTCACCTTGACGGGGATGGAGTTCGTATGCCTTCTCGAACGCTCGCTCGACCGCCATCTCCTTCCCGCCCTGATCCTACTCGCCATCGCCGCCGTGCTCGCAGCCCGCTGAATCGGCCCTCGCGGGGCATCCTCCGGCCAAGCGAGGCCGGCTGCCCGCGCGGCCGAATGCTCCTCCCGATCCGACCCTCAGGGGAAAACTGCGTACTGCCGGGTAGGGCAGCCTCGGCGCCCATGCACCCGACCAGCCTGCCGTGCGCGGCGGACCGCCAAAAGGACACGGGGGGTATGCGTCAGATCTACATTCCCCACATGCTCAACTTCTGAATGCGGATGACCTGAGCACGGGTAGCCCCTTGCACTTGCAGGGGCGATGGTCCTGCATCAGGTGACCTGAGGCAGGTCGCCCGTGACCCCCGGCTCGGATCCGACTTGCCCGAACAGATGGGCATACACCACCAGGATCAAGGGCGTGAGCAACGCCGTCGCCGCCAGCGCCAGCAGCCAACCGACGCAAGGAATCCAACCCAGAATCGTGCTGATGAAGCCCAGCACAGCCCCAGCCACCAGGGCGAAAATGAAGTAGGCCAGCCAGGCCAGGACATAGCTGCCGAGATTTGCCCCCACCAGGTGAAATACCTCGCGCAGATAGAAGGCGGCGGCGAACGTCCGCTTGCGAGCGTAGTTAACCTGGACGGCCGGGAAGACAAAGGAAAACACCACGCCGTACAGCATCAGCAAGCAGGTCAGGACCAGGCTCACCCCTCCCAGCGCCCAGGCGATCCCCTGCTGGTTCTCCGCCTGGGTCGCGGCCCCGATGGCCAGCGGTATGAGCGGCAGGCCGAAGAGCAACGCCGGCAGACCGTACACCAGCCCGGCTGCCGTAAGCAGCAGACCCTCGACGAACTTCTGGCCGAAGTCGCCCCAGTCGGAAAGCGGCTCGGTGCTGCGACCGGTCACTCGCCGGATGATCTCGTTGCCGTAACCCCCCAGCGCCAGATTCACTACGGGGATGATTGCGACAACGGCTCCAATCAACAGCTTCTCAAACCACTTCTTGTCCTCGAACACATACACAAAAGACTTGCCAATATCCATGGCTCCTCCTTCTCTGGATCCGCCTAGAAGTCATGAGGAGAGCTCCCGCCCATCCCCGACCGCCAAGTTGTGAGCGGGCATGCCCCGCTTGATCGCCCGTCGGGCGTTGAATCCCGCCCGGCCTTGCTCCTCCATACGCACTCGCCGGGAGTCCGGTCTCGACCGTCCTTCGACCCCTGCCAGCAATGGCGCCACTACCCGGTAGCACTGCTTCCAGGTCGCAAGACAGCGAGCGGGTTGCCGCCTTTCCATCCTGCGAGGCCGTGCAGGATCAACCCAGACTCCGACAACCCGAACCACACCAGGAAGAGCGTCAGCACAATGCAGGCCTGATCCACCCAGGCCGACAGCCCGGCCCGGATCTCCGCAACCTGCCCGCGCCAGCCTTCGATCTTGACTTCGTACTCAGAGACAACCGCCAGCAGCTGCTCCACACTCTGCTGGGTCTCTCCCAGGTCACCCCCCAGAACGTACTCAACATCCGCCAGGAAGGTTGAAGCCTGGTCCGCCACGTCTTCGATGTTAGCGATCTCGGTATCCAGCGTATCGGCCGCCTCAAGCAAGCCGGCGAGGAGGTCCTCGCCCGGGATCGTGACGTTGAGGAACGGGATGGCGTTGATCGTCTTGAGGGTGGTCAGCACACCTTGCAGGGCGACCTGCACCTGATCGATCTTCCCGCTGGCCGTCCTGAGACCCGGGATCAGCCGCCCATCCAGCGCCTCACCGACCCCCCGCAGCGTCTGCTGGGCCTGGGTGCTCCTCTGGCTGAGGGCGGCCAGAGCCGTCTCTGCGCCCTCGAGGATGCGTAGTGCCCGCTCCAGTTCCGTGCCGGCGTTCTGCAGCGCCGCCTGCGCCCGCCCGAGCTCTTGATCGAGTTCCTGCAGGCGAGCCAGGCCTTCCTGCGTGAGCGGCTCATTGTAAGCCCAGGCCGCACCAATACCCATGACGCTCAGCACCAACAGGATGGTGCTGACCGCAATTAGCAGTCCGGACAGGATCTTGCGCAGCATATCCTCCTCCTCTCCCGGATACCGGCGCCGCTGAAAACCCACCGTCGCCGGAAAGAAGACCTTGCCCGGGGACGGCGTCCTCTCACTATTCTAGCTGCCCGTGGACCGGCCGTGCCTCCGGCGGATTGCCTTCCAGGCTTCGACAGACACCAGTAGCGCCAGAGCGGCGGATAGAGCGATCGCCAGGTCTCTCGCCGTCAGCGGCTGCGTGCTGAAGATCTGGTGGCCGATAGGCAGGTAGACAACCACCATCTGCAGAATCACGGTCAGCCCGATGGCCAACAACATGAACGGGTTGGACAGCAAGCCAATATGGAGGAGCGAGTACTCTTCCGACCGAGCCTCCAGGGCCAAGGCCAACTGGGTGAGGATCAAGGTCGTGAACAGCAGTGTCTGCCAGGCCTGATTCCCGCTGGCAAAGGCCCACAGCCCGACCCCTACTGACAGAAGGCTCATCACGGCGCCGAGACCGACGATCGAAGACGCCATGCCTCGCCCGAAGATGCTCTCCTTAGACGAATAGGGGGGACGCCTCATCACGTTCTTCTCCGCCGGCTCGATACTCAACGCCAGGGCCGGCAGGCCGTCGGTGACCAGGTTCATCCACAGGATCTGCAGCGGCAAGAGCGGAAGAGGCATTCCGAGCAGCGGCCCGAGGAGCATCACGGCGATTTCGCTGGCATTGCAGCTGAGCAGGTACTTGATGAAGCGCCGGACGTTGTCGTAGATGACCCGGCCTTCTTCCACCGCGGCCACGATCGTGGCGAAGTTGTCGTCCAGCAGCACCATCTCGGCTGCTTCCTTGGAGACGTCGGTTCCGGTGATGCCCATGGCCACACCGATATCGGCCTTCTTCAGCGCCGGCGCATCGTTCACGCCGTCTCCCGTCATGGCGACGATGTTCCCCCGGTCACGGTACGCTTGCACCAGCTTGAGTTTGTGCTCCGGAGAGACACGGGCGAAGATGGAGATCTCCTGCGTCAGGTCCGAGAGTTGCTCCGGCGACAGCTGGTCAAGCTCCTGGCCGGTGGTGAACCGCTCCGAAGTCCCGATGCCAAGGGTTTTGGCGATATGGCGGGCGGTGAGCGGGTGATCGCCAGTGATCATGACCGGGCGGATGCCCGCCGCCTTGCACAGCGCCACGGCGTCGGCGACCTCCGGCCTTGGCGGGTCCATCATGCCAAACAGCCCGACAAGGATCAGCTCCTGCTCGAGGGCCTGGCCGGCATCCGGCGGGGGCGGCTCTGGCAGCATCCGCAAGGCGACCCCCAAGACACGCATCCCCTTGGCGGCCAGGTCATCGTGAGACCGGGCGACGCGCCACCGCCAGGTTTCATCGAAGGGCTGGACTTCGCCCTCGACCCACACCTGCCGCGTCTGGTCCAGCAGGCCATCCACCGCGCCCTTGGTGAAGGCAAGGTACGGGGAAAATGCGTTAGGCGATTGCCGCCGGTTCCAGAGCGAGGTCAGGCTGGGCGGCAGTTCTTCCGCCGAAAGGGGAACGCGGTGCACGGTCGTCATGCGCTTGCGAACCGAGTCAAAGGGGACCTCGGCAATTCTCGGGAAAGCCCGATCGAGGTCATCCTTGCGAATGCCGAACCCGGCCGCCGCCAGGATCAAGGCGCCTTCCGTCGGATCGCCCACGGCGTGGAATTCTCCCTCTCGTTCTTCGTGCTCCACCAGCACCGCATCATTGCACAATGCCCCACTCACCAGGAGCAAGTCCAGCGTTGGTAGCAGCTTCTCCCGTTCCCCGCCGCCATCCGCCGGTACCAGTGCCATGCGGGAGTCGCCCGCAATCTGCCGTAGCTCGACACGGTGATTGGCGACATCCAGGGCGGTGACCGTCATCCTGTTCTGGGTCAGTGTCCCGGTCTTGTCGGTGCAGATCACGTTGACGGAACCGAGCGTCTCCACCGCCGGGAGCCTTCGGATCAGCGCCCGCCGCTTCAGCATGCGCTGCGCCCCCAGCGACAGGGCGATCGTGACCACCGCCGTCAGCGCCTCGGGAATCGCCGCCACAGCCAGGCTGACCGACGTCAGCAGCATCTGCTCCCACGACTCGCCCCGAAGCAGGCCCAGCAAGAAGATCACCACCACCAGGACCAGGGCGGCCGCGGCCAGAACCTTGCCCATGCGGTCCAGTCGGCGCTGCAACGGAGTCTTGTCGTCCGGGACCGACTGGATCATCTCGGCGATGTGGCCCAGTTCGGTCTCCATGCCGGTGGTCGTGACCACCATTTCGCCGTGCCCATAGCTGACGGCCGTCCCGGCGTAGAGCATGTTGCGCCGATCGCCGACGGCGCGCTCGGTTTCAAAGACCAGCTCGGCTTCCTTGTCGACCGCCTCCGCCTCGCCGGTCAAAGCGGCTTCCTGTACTCGCAGGCTGATGCTCTGCAGCACGCGCCCGTCGGCAGCGAGGATGTTGCCCGCCTCCACCATCACGATGTCCCCCGGGACCAGGTCACGGGCAGAGATCTCCTGGACCCGGGAATCGCGCCGCACCCGCACGTTGGGCACAGCCAGGCGCTTGAGGGCTGCCATCGACTTCTCCGCCCGGTACTCCTGGCTGTAGCCCAGTGCCGCGTTCAGGACGACGATGGCCAGGATGACAACTGCATCGATCCAATCCCCAAGGACGATCGAAAGCACCGCGGCCGCGATCAGGATCAAGGTCAGGATGCCGGTGAGTTGGGCCAGCAGGATCCGCCACTTCGACCGCCCGCCGCGCTCTTCGAGCTCATTTGGGCCAACGGCTTGCAGGCGCGCCGCCGCCTCGGCTGCGGTAAGGCCGGCCTTGTCGTCGGTTTTCAACTCAGCCAGGACATCTTCGCGAGACTTGCGGTACCAGGAGTTCTCCATGCGTGCTTCCCTTGCATGCAGCGTCGCTCTCCGCCGGAGCGCCCGCTGGCCTGCTCTCTCGACTTGCCTCAGGCCGCGACAAGCCGGAAGACGTGATGGCCCCACGCCGGCAGGTCGAGGTACAGGCCTCGGTCTGCCAGGTCTTCGCCTGTTCGCCGGTATTCACTACTGCTCATCAGGTCCTTGAGGAGGAAATCCCGCCCGTTGAGATCGGAGAACGGAACCTGCACAAAACACTGTGAATCGTGCGGTGCGTAGTTGACGGCCACCAGCAGCCGCTCACTGTCTCCCATCTGCCAGGCGTAGCACAGGAAGTTTTCCCAGGTCCAGTTCCCGTGCCAGGCCTGATGACATTCCAGCAGCTTCCACTGTCCATCGCGCACGATCGCCAGGCGCAGCACCTCCAGCAGCGAGTGGTAGAAGGCGGCCAGACTCGGGTCGTCCTGCTCGGCCGTGCTCCGACATAACTGCACTGGAACATGCCGCCTCCAGCCTTCAAGCTGCCCCTGGTGGAAGAACCTCATACCCGGTGAGAGATAGGCGGCGATGGCTGCCGCCCGATGCGTTCTGTCCAGGAAGGTGGCCGCCGCCCGCGGCTCGTCATGGTTCTCGAGGAACCGAACCAGATGAGACTGCAGGGAGAGATCCGAACGCAGGTGGGCGCACACCGGCACCGCCCGTTGCTGACGAAGCCGATCGTACAGCCGCTTGTCGTAGGCATAGTTGAATCCCTGCTGCAGCATCTGTTGCTCCAGATCCCAGTAGACCTCTGCCATGAACAGGAACTCGGGATGCCCGGCGTGCACCGAGCGGATCGCCTTCGGCCAGAACGGCTGGCAGGTGATGCCCCAAGTTCGCTCAAAGACCTCGGGCAAGAGCAGCATAGCCATGTCACAGCGCACGCCATCGCACTTGCCGGCGACTTTCTTCAGAGTCTCGGCCATTGCCCGTTGCAGCGCCGGATTGCCGTAGTTGAGCTGGAGCGTGTCCGTCCAACCGGGGAAATGGGGATCCCGGCCGTGGGCCAGGATGCGCGCACCTCCTGCCACCGGAACGCGGATGTAGTTGTGCGGCGAGCGCGCCAGGTCGGCTTCGCTGCCTGCTACGTAGAAGTCGGGGTTCGCATCCAGCCAGGGGTGGTCGATGGCGGTGTGATTGGGAACGAAATCCAGCAGCAGCCGCAGACCACGATCGTGCAACCGCTGCCGGAAGCCCGCCAGCGCCATGTCTCCGCCCAGCTCATGGCGTGCCTGATAGGAGGCGATCGAAAAGCACGAGCCACACAGGTCGTCGTCGCTGAGGTCCGGCACCAACTCCGTAGCCTCATCGTGCAGCGCTGGATCCAGTCGGGCCAGTTGGGCGCCGACCTGGCTGGCCTGCCACACACCCAGCAGCCAGATCCAATCAAAGCCCGAGCCCGACCATCGTTCCAGTTCTTGATCGGGGACCTCATCCAGTCGGATGGGCCGGCCAGCCACCTGGCCAAGCCGGTTAAGCCATACCCGTGTGTTGACCTGATACAGCGATGGATAGCCATGTGGATTCCCCATCTCCCTCATCCTGCTCCGCCCGGTCGCTGCATCTTTGCGCAGACACTGGGGCCAGCCGCCCACCCAGCCTGCACGCGGTCCAGGTCAGGAGGCTGATGAAGAAGCCATACCTGCTGGGAGAAACCGCCTGATTTGCGGTTCCCTTCGGCGGAACAGGGCCTTTTCATCAACTTGCTAGGCCTTGACCGGGATGGCCTCCAGCTGCTCGAGCGCACGCTGCAAAACGTCAAACCCCTGGCTCCAGAAGGCGGGCGAGCGGATGGGCACCCCGGCCCGCTCAAGGATCCGAACCGGCGCGTCGGAACCACCTGCCGCCAGGACCTCCAGGTAGCGCGGCTTGAAGGGATCTCCTTCCTGGCGGTACTGCTCGTACAGGGAAAGCACCAGCAGTTGCCCGAAGGCATAGGCGTATACGTAGAACGGGGTGTGATAGATGTGGGGGATGCTCAGCCACTCATGTCGGAAGTCGTCGCTCAGCTCCATCGAATCGGCGAATTGCGCCTGCAGGTTCTCCAGGTACAGGCGCGAGAGCTCGTCGACCGATGCACCTTGCTGAATGGCCTCGTGTGCGCTGCGCTCGAAAATGGCGAAATAGGCTTGGCGGCCGATGGTGGCATAAGCATCATCCATCTGGGCGAAGAGAAGGTCCCGTTGCACTTCCGGGTCTGGGTCCGAGCGGAGCAGATGGTCGACCAGCAGCATCTCACCGAACGTCGACGCCGTCTCGGCCAGCGGCAGGCAGGCGTCGGCGGTCAGTGCCGGGTGAGTGGCGGCTAGCAGTCCATGAACGGCGTGGCCGAGCTCGTGCGCTAGAGTGGAAACATCGTTGGCCGTGCCGTTGTACGAAGTCAGCACCCACGGCACAAGGTCGGGCTCGAGGGATGCACAAAATGCCCCGCTGCGTTTTCCCTTGCGGACCTCCGAATCGAGGTGGTGAGTGGCGAAGATTCGTTCGGCCAGGGCTGCCACCTTCGGGTCGAACTGCTGGAAGCTATCCAAGACGAAGTCGACTGCCTGGGCGAATGAGTAGCGCTTAGCGGCGCCCCTGGCCACGGGTGCGTACAGGTCATAACGGCGGATGCGGTCCATTCCCAGCCATCGGGCTTTCAGGCGGAAGTAGCGTTGGAACAAGGGCGCGTTCTGCCGGCAGGCGCCGAGCAGCGCCTCGACCACGTCATCGGGAATATCGTTGGCCAGATTGCGCACCGCCAGCGGCGAGGTGTAATGGCGAAGCTCGATGCCTTCGCTGCGCCAGTCCCGGACACGATACTGGTAGATCTGGCCCAACACGATGGCGTCGTTGGCGTGCATTCCATTCAGCGCTTTGTAGGCAGCCTCACGCGCCTGCGGGTCTGCGCCGCGGATGTGGATCAGCAGCTCACCACGCGTCAGCTCCTGCTCCCGGCCGTCCACCTCGACCTTGAAGGAGTAGCGGTTGGTGATCGTGTCATATAGCGTGACCAGCGCCGCCGGACCATTGACATCCTTCAGATTGACAATCCGCTCCTCGGGCTCAGTGAGTGTGTGCGGCCGCTGCAGGCGAAGAGCCTCCAGGAAGTAGTGGTAATCCCCGGAGGCCGCCAGCAGGTGTTCTGCCGGCGCCTGCTCCAACTCCTTCCACCATAGTTTGACGAACATCGTCCGGTTTTCGATCTCGGCCATGCGCTGCTGCATCTGGGCCAGGACGGTCTGTGCCTGCTGGTCCTGCGTGTCTTCGGCAAACTTGAGATGGGCGTACCCGGCCAGGCGCGAGAGCAGCCGCATCAGACGGTCGTAGATTTGCAGCAGTGCCGGGAATTCGTCCGCCGGGAAGGCATCCGTCAGGCGCGGGCGATAGTCCTCGATCGTCTTAACCAGCTGCTCGATCTCTTGCAACGCACCGGCGATCTCCGGCGCATTCAGCGCCGGAAAAAGGTCTTCCAGGCTCCAGCGCTCCTGGGCGTAGTCGCTTCTCGCCATCAATCCACCTCAAGCAGTGAACCGGATGTGGACAACCTCACCGTCCTGCACCGGATACTCCTTGCCCTCCAGGCGCAGCTTCCCCTGTTGCTTCGCTTCCTGTAGGCCGCCCAACTCAAGCAGCAGATCCCAGGCAATGACTTCGGCGCGGATGAAGCCGCGCGCCAAGTCGGAGTGGACCGCGCCGGCCGCCTCCAAGGCCGTTCCACCCCGCCTGAGGGTCCAGGCATGGATTTCGTTCTCACTAACCGTGAAGAACGAGATTTGATTGAGCAGAGCGTATGAAGCCCGGATCACCCGTCGGCGCCCGGACTCCTCAATCCCGTACTCCTGTAAGAACGCTTTGCGCTCTTCCCCATCGAGTTGGGCGATCTCCATTTCCAATTCACCCTGCAGCGCCAGAACATCCACGCCCACTTCCCGCCATGCGAGCAGGTCGCTGGGCGGGGCCTGCCCCTCCGCCAGGTTGACCACCACCAGCATCGGCTTGCGCGTCAGCAGCCCGAAGCCGGAGAGTAGCCGTTCCTCGTCCTCGTTCAGGCTCAGGATGCGCAGCGGCTGCTGCTTGGCCAGGTGCGCTTCCAGCCGCTGAAAGAGCGCCATCTCGCGTTCGACGGCCGCTCGCTCCCGCCCGCCACGCTGGTATTCCTCCGCCTGCCGTTGCAGCCGCCGTTCTACCGTCAGCATATCGGTAAGCAGGAATTCGGACTCCAGGATGGCAAAGTCCTGCTGCGGGTCGATTCGGCCGAGCAGATGCGGCACCGATGGGTCATCGAACGCCCGGACCACATGCAGATACCCATCCACCAGGGACAACTGATTGATCAGCGGCCTCGGCAGCCCCTCACGTCCTACGTCCGCCTTGAGGCCTCCGATGTCGGCATAGGTCACTTTGGCGTGCACCGTCTTGCGCGGCCTAAACAGGCCTACCAGCGCCATCAGCCGATCATCGGGTACATCCGAGACGGCGGTGTGAATCTCCGGGCGTCCGCTGCCCGCGGCTATGCCCGTCGGCAGATTGCCACCGGTCAGGGCGTTGAAGATCGTGGTCTTGCCTGCCGACTGCAGGCCGATGATTCCAAGCTGCATAGGCTGTGCACTGTGAGCAATGGTGAGCCGTGGCCCGCCAGCGACGGAAGGATCGCCGTTCGGCGCCGCAGCGTCTCCACACCCGTCTTGACCCCCTCCGGCCGTTTGGCTATACTACGAAACACCGGCCGAAGTGGCGGAACTGGCAGACGCGCGCGACTCAAAATCGCGTTCCTTCGGGAGTGTGGGTTCGAGTCCCACCTTCGGCACCTGGCGATTATAACCGGCCCCCGCGCTGGCGGCGTCCCTCGCTTCCCATTCTGAACCTGTCCCATCCACGGCCCCGCCGGTCCGCGGTTGCGGGTCAGGATTGAGTGTGGCACAATGCCTTCCCGTCTGACCTTATGCGACTCATCCTGCCTCGCTTTCTGCTTGGGCTTGCCATCGGACTCGCCGCCGGCCTGATCTACGGCTGGATCATCCAGCCCGTCGAGTATGTCGACACCGCCCCCAACACGTTGGATGACGACTACCGCACCGACTACGTGTTGATGGTCGCCGAGACCTATGCTGCGGAGAGCGACTTGGGACGGGCCCAATTGCGCCTGGCAAGCCTCGGTCCCGAGCCACCGCTGCTCAAGGTCGAGGCTGCCATTCTGTACGCCGTGGATCACGACCTAACCCGGGAGGATCTGAGCGCCCTGAATCGCCTGGCTGTGGACTTGCGCACGCTCTCGCCTCCAACGCAGGCTCAGGTGCCATGAGGTCCTCCGGCTGGCTTCCCTGGATGCTGGGAATCGGGGTCGGCTTGCTGGCCGGAGTGTTCTATGCCTGGCGCGTCAATCCGGTCTCGTACACCAATACCGACCCGACCTCTTTGCGCGCCGACTTCCGCATGGACTACCTGGCGCTCGTCGCCTCGGCGCACGCCAGCACCGGGGAGCTGGCTCGCGCTCAGGCTCGCCTGAGCGTCTTTGAAGCACAAGACATGGCCGAGACGCTGGGCGCGCTGGCGCAGCTGCGCTTGGCGGCTGGTTACCCGGAATCCGAGGCCAGGGCACTGGCGGGTCTGGCGGCCGCCCTTGGTGAACGGCCAGGAAGCCTCCCACCTGGCAGCCCCGCACCGACCCGCAGCACAATCACCCCCCCAGCCACGGCTACCATGGGACCAACCCGCACACCGCAGGCAACGTCGACCCGCGCCCCGACCCCAACCCCCGGCGCTCCCTTCCAGGTCACCCGTCAGGAGCTTATCTGCGATTCAGTCTCCGAGCTGCCGCGCCTGCAGGTCCAGGTTCTAGATGTCAATGGCCGTGGAGTGCCGGCCACCGAGATCCTGGTCATATGGGATGAGGGAACGGACCGGTTCTACACCGGGCTCATGCCCGAGCTGGGCGCCGGGTACGCCGACTTTGTCCTGGAGCCGGACATCGCCTACACCGTGCAATTGGCGGGATCCTCGGCCTTGGTCACTGGATTGAAGATCGAAGCCTGCACCAATGACCAGGGGCAGGCATTTGACGGGTCTTGGTTGCTGGTATTCGAGCAGCCGACGCGCTAGGCCTCACGCTGTCCGCCAACGCCCCAGCACCCGGCCACAAGCCCTCTACCCCACAACGCCTTGCTTTCGCCGAGCGCCTGAAGGTCGTCGCTTTGGGTGCCGCGCCAGCAAGTCCTTGCCCGGGATTGTGACCGCACGCACCATCGGTCCATAGGTGCCGCCCTCGTCGGGCACAGCACCCCCGTAGCCGGTTTCAGGCAGTCTCATCCTGGGAGGCAGCCGGGGTTTGCGCGTCTTCGGTTCCCATGCCCAGGTCGAGCTTGTCCTCCATCCGGATCTGGCCGCGCAGGAATGCCCCTTCCTCCGTCGAGAATGATGTGGTCGTCACATCCCCCCACACGCGGCCGGATCGGGTGATCTCGACCCGCTGGGCAAGGATGTCGCCCTTCAACGATCCGGCCACCACGACCGTCGTGGCCCGGATCTCCCGGCAGCTGACGCGCCCGCTCTCGCCGATCACCACCAGACCCCGCAGCACAATCTCGCCGTCGAAGGCGCCGTCAATCCGGAGCCCGCCGGTTCCGCTGACCGAGCCCTGCCAGGCGATTCCCTCGCCCAGGATGGAGTCCACCCGTTCGGTGACTTCGATCACATTTGCCGGACGATCACTGGCTTTGCGGAACACACTTGCCTCCTGCGCTCACGCTCGCGCGACGCTTCGACAGTCGTCAACCCCAGCTAAGCATCTCCCGGGCCGCCGGAAGGCCGCCCGCCGATTCCGCAGCCAGCACGGCGCGCTGGATGGCCTCGGCCACAGCCTCGGCCGCAAACGCTCCGACCGCGGAAGCATCCCCTTGCCGATTCCCCGTCGACAACGCAAACAGTGTGTCGCCATCGAAAAGCGTATGGGCAGGCCTGATCGAGCGGGCGATCCCGTCGTGCGCCATATCGGCCACGTAGTTGGCCTGCTCCTTGTTCAATCGAACGTTGGTCGCCACAACCCCGATGACCGTGTTGGCGCTGTTCATCAGGCGCAGTGCCAGCCGTCCCGCCGCGCGTCGCATCATTCGCTGTGTGTCCACAAAGGGACCTGCCCCGCCCAGTCGGAGGAGCCCGCGGCGCAGCGGACGCGCGCCGCCCAGGATCTGACCGCTGGCGGGGAGGATGACGTCTCCCAGTGCATTCACCACCACCAATGCACCCACGATCCCGCCGCCGCCGATCTCGATGCTGGCGGTTCCGATGCCGGATTTGGTCGCGCCCCCCATGCCGAACAGCTTGCCCACTGAGGCGCCCATCCCGGCCCCGGCGTTGCCCTCTGTCGGAGGCTCGGCCGTCGCCGCACGGCAGGCGGCATAGCCCATGACCGCGTCGGGACGAACGTCCGCCCGCCCAAGAGCCAAGTCGAAGATCACGGCCGCAGGGACGATCGGTACCTTGGCCAGGCGCACATCGAATCCGATCCTGCGTTCCTCCAGATAGCGAACGACGCCGGAGGCCGCCTCCAGGCCAAAGGCCGAGCCGCCGGTCAGCAGGACGGCATGTGCCCTCTGCACCAGGTGAATTGGCCGCAGCAGGTCCGTCTCCCTCGTCCCCGGCGCGCCGCCCCGCTGCGATACCCCACCGACGGCACCCTGCTGGCACAACACGACCGTGCATCCGGTGAGCGCCTGCGGATCGTCGGCATGGCCCACCAGGATGCCACGAACATCTGTGATCGCGCCCCGGCTCCTCATGCCGCCCTGCAGAGGGATGGAACGGCGGCCCGCCCGGAGGGGAGAGACCGATGCATGTGCATTCCTCTCACAATGGATGACAATCCCGCCTCAGGCCCTAGCGAATTCCGCTGTCCATCGATACGCTCAGCTCCGTCCATGCATTGGGCTGTACGACGAAGTCCACCGGGCTGGCCCAGGGCATCGGCGCATCCGAAACAGAGTAGGCGGCCAAACGATAGCTGCCCGCCGGCAAGGCAAACTGGAATCGCCCATTGTCATCCGCTGTGCCGCGCGCCACGACCGCAGCCGCGCCATCGACCACCTCAAGCCGCGCCGGGTAAGGCTGGTCCGGACACGTGTCCCCCGCCTGGACAACGGGGCACACGGGACCGACGAGAACTTGCCCATGGACTCCCGAGTCAGGCGCCCTTCCCGTCCGCTCACAGGCGGCCAGTCCAATCGAGGCCACAATCACGCAAGTCAGCAGCGCCGCCTGGCGTGAGCCCCGAACCCGAGGCGCTCCGCTCATTCGGAGGCCTTGTAGCCGAACTTCCTTAAGAGCGCCTTGCGCTCGGCCGCGTCCGTCCGCGTTTCGACGTTCTTGGTCTTGATCCCGTCGATCACGCCCAGTACGCCGCGCCCCTGCTCGGTCTCTGCCAGCACCACCTGAACCGGGTTGGCCGTGGCGCAGAAGATCTGGCACACTTCCGGCACGGCTTTGACCGCGTTCAGCACATTGATCGGGAAGGCATTCCCCAGAACAATCACAAAGACATGACCGGCTGAGAGGGCAAGCGCATTCCTGACCGCCAGCGCCTCCAGGGCGGCCTCCGTCCCACTCGATCGAACCAGCGCCGGGCTGGAGGCTTCACAGAACGCCAGGCCGAACTGGATCCCAGGAACGGCATTGACCATCGCCTCATGCAAATCCTCGACCGTCTTGATGAAATGCGACTGGCCGAGGATGACGTTTGCGGACTCCGGCTTCTCGATTGCCACCATGCTCAGGTCCATCTTGCCCTCCGGCCGAGGCGAAAGTCGTCGTATCTCATTGTAGCCCAAGCCTGTGCAGACAGGCTGCTTCCGGACGCCCAGGCTGGGGCGCCAGAACGCCTTCCCCGCCCCCGGGTTCCCTCATCCCAGACTGGACCCGGCATGCGAGGCACCGTTCCACCCCGGAGCTATGACCTTGCAGGTTGACGAAAGAGGCGTTTCTCAGAAGAGCGACATGGGGCTGTCCCAAAAGGGGCGGCCCCATTCGCGTTTCTAGGGGAGATTGCCTAC
>CAZBJQ010000020.1:0-27979 GCA_964492235.1 uncultured Anaerolineaceae bacterium
GAACCGCATATGTGGTGGTTGGGGCTTCGCCCCAACCGCAACATATGCGAATTCCTTTTAGGCGGGATGGCTTCTTCATCAGCCTCTTAGACCAGGTCCGCAAAGGTGCGCTCCATGCGGCGGAAGAAGGCCGTGCCGGTGAGAAGCAACACCAGCGAGACCGCCACCGAAATCGACATCAGGCTCCAGGGGAAAACCGCGCCATCGGCCGCCGCGTACAGCCCCCATCGAAATCCCTCGACGACCCCGACCATCGGATTGAACCAGTACAGCAGTTGGTAGGATTCGGGAACGACGCTGACGGGATAGGTGATCGGCGTGACAAAGAACCACACCCGCACCAGAAACGGGATCACGAAGGCGATATCGCGGAAGGAGACGTTCAGGGCGGCCAGCCACAGGCTGGAGCCGATCGTTGTCATCAGCGCCACCAGCACAAACAACGGCAAGGACAGGATCTCGATTCCTGGGCGCACCTGGTAGTACACAACCATCCCCAGGAACACGGTGCCTGCCAGGAGGAAGTCCACCAGGCCGGCGAGGATCGGCGCCATGGGGATTGCCAGCCGGGGGAAATACACCTTCGTCACCAGGTTTCTTCCGGCAACCAGGCTGGTCCCCGCCTTGCTCACGCCGGACTCCAACAGCTGCCAGGGAAGCAGGGCAGCGTACGAGAAGACGGGATAGGGGCTGCCGTCGGTCGGCACGCCGAGGAACCGCCCAAAGAACACGCTGAAGACGACCATGGTCAGGAACGGCTGGAGGATGGCCCAGGCCGCGCCCAGCAGACTCTGCTTGTAGCGCACCTTGACATCGCGCCACACCAGAAAATAGATCAGTTCCCGGTACAGCCACAGCTCGCGAAAGTCGATCCCGCTCCATCCACGCGAGGGACGGATATGCGTAACCAGGGGTTCCACACCGCTGACCGCCGGCACCTGCGGCAGGCCCGACCTCATCGGAGGAGCCGCTCCCGGTTTTGGCGATACCACTCGATGGTGCGCCGCAGGCCCACTTCGAACGGCATCGATGCTCGGAAGCCCAGAAGGGCCTGCGCCCTGGAGACGTCGAGGGCACGCCGCGGTTGGCCATTCGGTTTCGAGGCGTCCCAGGTGAGGCGACCACGAAACCCGGTCATCTCGACAATCAGCTCGGCCAATCGTCGAATGCTGATCTCCCGTCCCGAACCGAGGTTGATGGGCAGATCGCCATCGTATCCTTCCGTCCCCAGTAGGATTCCCTCCGCCGCGTCCTCGACGTAGAGGAACTCCCGCGTCGGCGAGCCATCTCCCCAGACAACGACCTCGTCCTCCCCGCCGATTTCGGCCTCAACGCACTTGCGGATGAGCGCCGGGATGACGTGCGAACTCTCGAGGTTGAAGTTGTCCCCTGGTCCGTACAGGTTGACCGGGATCAGGAAGATGGCGTTGAACCCATACTGCTGCCGGTATGTCTGGGCCTGCATCAGCATCATTTTCTTGGCCATGCCGTAGGGGGCGTTGGTTTCCTCCGGGTAGCCGTTCCACAGGTCTTCCTCTCTGAACGGCACCGGTGTGAATTTGGGGTAGGCACAAACCGTCCCCAGGGCAACGAACTTCTCGACCCCGGCTTTCCACGCTTCGTGCATCAATTGCGTTCCCATCATCAGGTTCTCGTAGAAGAACTCCGCCGGGTGGGCGCGGTTGTGGCCGATCCCCCCGACTCGCGCCGCCAGGTGCAAGATGACGTCCGGCCGCGCCTCCCGCAGCATGCGGTGAACGGACTCCGCCTGAACCAGATTGAACTTCTCGATCAACGGGATGAAGATGTCTTTGGCGCCGCGGGCCTTGAGCTTCTCAATGATGTAGGAGCCGAGGAACCCGGCGCCACCTGTGACGCAGACCCGGCGGGATTCCCAATAGCTGCCCGCGCGCCCCGTTTCCGATTCAGCCATGCCCTTCATCCCTTCTCGAGCCGGCCCCCGCAGGAGAACCGGCTGCTGTCCGGCCAGCTGGCTCGCGCAGCGCTATGTGGCGACCGTTGACGGAGAGGATCGCCACCCCAACCAGCTCGCCCGGCTGGACGACAGGCATCCCGAGGTCGAGGCATGTCAGCCGGCAGACCTCGGCGATTTCTCCGTCGCCCTCGATCTGCACAGCCTGATAGCCCTGTTTGCGGGCAGCAGCAACCAGGTCAGTCGCCGCTCGACGGGTCTGGCGGTAAAGCATCATCGAGTTCTCGATGAAGGCCACGGTCAGGTGCGCACCCAGACTCAGGCCTTCCGGAGTGATGATGTAACGCAGCTTGCGGCGCTCGGCCCGTTTGACCTTCACGTAACCCTTGGCGACCAGACGCTTGACGTGCCAGTTGACGGTTCCAACGGCCACATCCAGCCGCGTGGCAAGATCCGCCTGGGTGGTATCAGGGTCGAGTTCAATTTCCTCGAGGATGGTCAAGTCCCGAGCCAGTTCACGAACCGGATCCATGCGCGCTCCGCCCTCTGAACCTAAAATTCAGCCTCTGAATTATAACTCGATCCCTCCGGCCTTCAACCCCCCTGCCGAAGGGGATGGGCCTGGGTCAGGTCAGCCGGGTTCCCCTGGCGTGACCTGGTTGCAGCCCCGGACGTCCCAAAGCCAGCGATCGCCGTTGCGGCCGCTGTCGTCGATAGCGCCGATCAGCCGGGCGCATCCCGACTGGTAGGCACGCTGCTCCGACTGGGTAAGCCTGTCCCACCATGCCTCGTCCATGTAGACATAGGCGTATCCGGCGGCGGCCACGCCCGCCGGGTCCGGGGCGCTGACCAAGTCCGACCACGTCTGAAGCGGCTGCTTGTCGACCCCGGTGGAATGAGTCAGGCGCCCCAGCACCACCACGGCTCGCCACAAGTGAGAATCCAGCACCCAGCCGTCCGGCTCGATCGTGTCCCAGTAGGCCTGGGACATCTTTGCGTCCGGCGAGCCGAAGTCCTCTGCGATCATTGGGCGCGCCAGGCTGGACAACAGCGCGCCGAGAGCGACGACCCCGGGAAATATGAGTGCCACACCCCATCCTACCGACGCCGCCTTGAACGCAGGGGTCTTCCACTTACGCACCATGATCCACAGAGCACCGGCACCCAACACTGCCCATACGAACAGAGCGAAGGCGGTCAACCTGGTGATGTCGCGGTCGGATTCGTAGCGGAATAGGAAAGGCAGGAGGAAGGCCGGCAGCGCTCCAAGTGAGACCGCTGCTTCTGCGATACGGCCTCGGGCTAACCATCTTGAGAACCACCACGTGACGAGCGGCGCCGCCAGCAGCGCCAACCCCAGCTCGGCCAGGGCGAGCAGGAGCAGCAACCGATCCGAAAGCAGGAGATACCCCAACTCGAGTTCTCCCAGGTGGGCGGAGACAACGGCCGGGGGCAAGCGCAGTCCGAAGGGAAATCCGGAGGCCGGCGTGGTGCCGCCTTCGGACACTACCGTGAGTCGAAGGACTTCGGTCAGCGTGCCCCCCTGCACGAGCGCCAGCAGCCCCGCCAACAGGAAGGCCACGCCGACGGCCAGCGCACGGCGCTTGACGGTGGCATCGCGCTTCCCGAGCCAGGCAAATGCAAGCGCTCCTGCCACACCCATTCCGACCAATAGGAAGTCCGTCTCCCAAGCCAGAGCCCAGGAGCTCAACACCAGGGTCAGGACCAGCACCCCCGGCCAGCCCCTCATCCGGCCGGCGATCAGCAAGAAGAGGAACAGCATCGCCCTGGACAGTCCGATCGCAGACGAGTGCAGAGCCAAGATCAGCGGCTGAAGGATGCCGTTGACGTAGGCAAGCGGAATCGGCATGGGTGGGCCCCCTTCGACAATCCAGGGGCCGCGCAACCCGGCCAGCAGGTTCTCGGCGCTGTCGACCGCCGAGCCATGCATCTCCAGGCTGCGCGAGATCTCCGACAACCAGCCCTGGGGGAGGAAGAGCAGCAGATAGCGGCTGCCCGACGCAAACAAGGCGACACCGGCGAGGGCCAGTCCGCCCAGGCTGCTGTGCGTTAGCCTGCGGCCCACCCCATAGGCAAGGCCCACGCCGACGGCCGACAGCAGGCCCTTCGCCAAGTCCAAGGCACTCCAAGGGAACATGCCGCCTAGCCGCATCAAGGAGGCGGCAAAGAGCTGAGAGCCGTAGTGGTAGCGGAAGTAGGCCACCCCGTTCATGTAGAAGTGGGGCGGGATGTCTCCAGCGGCCATAAGCGAAACAATGGACAGGTTCTTCCGGTCGTCGAAGATACCCAGGCCGCGCGCAGTCAATGTCAGCAGGATGGCCAGGGCCCCCACCCACACCAGGCTGTGCCACCCGGAGCAATCATCGGAGCAGAGCAGCCGCTTCCGACTGTGCAGCCCTGCCCCGCCTCCGATCAGCAGAACTAGCACGCCTGCCAACCAGAAGGATGCCTCCGCACCCAGCACGTGCCCGATCAGGTTGACGAGGGCCACGTAAACCGCCATCCCGATCCCCACGCCCGCCAGCAACCGCTCGCGCCCTTCGAGTTCGAAGGCGTGGCGCGCCATCAATAGGCCGCCTGTCGACCACGTGAGGCTGACGAGGATCAGTCCGAGTGGATGGTAGATGTCGACAAACCGAATCCAGTACATCAGAAGGAAGCCCGTCCCTGCCCCAAATCAGTCGTCTATCGGGACCAGCAGCAAGATATCCGGGTCTGCAAGCTGGGCCACAACCCTATACGAGTCGAGCAGAGGCACAATGACGCCATCCAGCCACGCATCGTTCTCCTCTCCGAAAGCATGCGTTGCGCCTTGCCTGTTGGTGTTCAGCGAGTCGCTCACGATCATCCCAAAGCGATGCTGCTCAAGGTCCTGGCGGAATCGGGCCAGGTAGTCCTGATTCCTTGACATCGCCATCTCCATCAGGTGGACTTTCTCATAGGGCTCGATGAGCGGCGCCGCGATCTCATCGAAGGTCAGCAGCTGTCGCTGGGTGAGGAAGAGGACAGTTGTGCCCTCACTTGCGGCGTTCTCAACATGGACGCGCACGTCGGCCAGAGCGGCCTCTTCTCTGATTCGATCATGCGCCTGGAGCACCTGCCCGCTGGTCACCGAGAAGGCGGCAGGCACCAGAAGGACCAAACCGACCACGAGCAGCTGCCTGACATCTGGATCGGCGTTCTCTGCCCTGAGAAAACTGCGGCGGGCCATGATCGTGCCGCAGATCAGAAGAAGCAGGACCAGGAATGCATCCATGTTGTGGAGATCGCCACCTCCACCGATCTTCACGCTGACCACCACCCCTCCGACGAACAGGACTGCCGCGATCCCTCCGAGCAGAACAAGACGATAGGGATCGCGCAGTGCATCATCCTGGCGAAACATCCAGAGCACGAGTGTGGTCGGGAGCACTACGATGGCGACTGCCGGCAGCACCCCGAGGGGGTAGGTGGCATTCGGGAGCAGGCGATACCAGAGCAGGTCGGAGGCGAAACTCGAGCCGAACTGACTCAGATCATTGCCGGAGAGCCAGGCGTACAAGATCCCGACCACCCCTGAGGTGAGGCTCCCCAGGATGATCCAGGCAGCGGGCCAGCGCCAGTCCCGCCACGACCAGTGGGGTCGTGCAGCAGCTGAACTCTCCAGGGCGAACAGGGCTGCTGCCACGAGGCCGGGGACAGGGTACCAGTTGATGCGGCTGAGGCCTGCCCACACTGACCCCACGCACACCAGGGCGAGGTTGCGCCAGGGTCGATCGGCGCGAAATCCCAGCAGGATCGGTAGCACTCCTAACGCAAAGTGGTAGTAGACCGGCCCCTGGAACAAGAAAAGGAAGGCCCATCCGGCCAGCAACCAGAAACGCAGCGAGAAGGATCGGATCCATCGCCATGCCAGCGCCGCCGATAGCGCGCCTGCCATGCCAATCCACAGGGCAGCCTGCCACGCCCGATGAACCCATATCGGCGTGTCGTCCCAGAGAAACGGCACCGCCTGCAAGAGGTAGCGGCTGGGATGCAGAACGGGCCAGTCCGTCTCGAGCCCGTACACCCGCTGCGAGAGAAAAAGCGAAGCATAGTAGTAGCGGCTGGCCTCGGACCAGCCGAGGGACAACGGGGAAGCGGAAAGCGACGAGGCGAAGGCCGCGGCTTTCCATGTGGCGGGGAGAACGACCACAGCCAGGGCCGCTGCCCCGAATCCATTCAACTGGGGCATGGCCGCAGCCAGCGCAAGCCACTCAAACACAAGCGCACAGCAGAACACCAGCCCGCGTGCGTAGCCGGTCTGGAAATCCTGATTGCCCAGAAACGCGGCCGCCATCACGATCGGCAAGGCTCCCGCCATCAGCCTCACGCCTTGCCTGGGCGCTCTTCCCAGGCTTCGCCACGACTTCCATACCTGCGAGACGATTCCCCTGCGAGCGAACAGGGCCACCAAGCCGGCGAGGAGACCAAGCACCACCACTGCCGCCAGCGCCAGGAGAAGAACCTGCGGCTGCGACAGGGCTTGCAAGCCACCGACGGACCGCACAAGGTAAACGGCAAGCACGCCGGCAACGAGGATCGTCGATCCCATCAAGAGGCCTGTGGCGGTGCCGTGGATTCCCTCCGAGACACCCGGGATAGCTTGCGAGGACCGCCGGTCTGGGGCTGCGCCGATCACCTCAGGCAACCTCACCTGCTTGCTGTGCCTCACGGGCTCGAGGCAGGACCCTGCCGAGATAGAGTGCGCCCGGCAGGCTGGCCAGCATCGCCAACACGCGCAGGCAGACCGCAAGCACCAGCGCCGCCTGGGTCGAGATCCCGCCAAGCTGGGTGAACACGGCTGTCAGCGCCACTTCCTGCAGGCCGAGCCCATTGATCGAGATCGGGAAAAGGGTGATGAAGTAGACAAGGCTCCACAACCCGGCGGTGGTGAACAGTGAAAGAGGCTCTCCCATGGCCGAAAGCAAAATGGCGATGGAACTGTACAAGAACACCATGTGCATCAGAGTGCACCCCATGGCGGTGACGAGCGAGCCTGGTTTGCGAATCCACAGGCCGATGGCACGAAAGACGCGCAGCGCCGCCGAGCGAGTCCTCGCCACCGCGCGGCGCAGCCAGCCAGTCTGGGGGACTGCCACTGCGCCGGCCAGCAGGGCCGAGGTCGAGCCGCTGGCGGCAAGAAGGGTGGAGAGCTGCTCGAACCCTGCCGCAAGCCCAAGGGGCAGGAAGAGCGCCATCCCCGCCATGCCAACCAGCCGGTCGACGATCAAGGAGGCGGTCGAGACGGCCTTGTCGATTTCGAGCTGGAATGCGCCCGCCAGCCGCACGATATCTCCGCCAATGGTGGTTGGGAGGAAGTTCGAGGCGAACAGGCCGGCGAAGGTGATCTCCAGGCTGTCCTTGAAGCGGATGGGGGCTCGGGCTCCTCGCAGCAGCGAGTGCCATCGGCCAGCCACGGCGAAGCGCGAGCAGAATGTCAGTCCAAGCGCCGCCACCAGGCGCCACCATCCAATCCGCACAAACAGCAGACGGATCTGATCCCAATCCTGGCTGGCCAGCAAGTAGATCAGCAGAGCGACACCGACGACCGACCCCAGAATGCGCAGGACCGTCGACCAGGCGACTCGCCTCGTGCGCTTCACGATCGCTCTCTGGACCCGCCGATCACTCGCCGGATGGTGTAGGTCGGCTTGGCCTGCGATTCGTGGTAGGTCCTCGCCAACAGCTCCGCGATCAGGCCCATCATGATCGACTGCACACCCAGAATGAACAGCATGGTTGACATCAGCAGAAACGGTGAACGGATCAGGTGCTCGTCGAGGAAGATCCTGCGCAGCAGCAGGACCCCAAGGGCTAACAGGCTCAAGCCCACCAATCCGCTACCCACGCCGCCGAAGAGGTAGATGGGCTTATTGGCATAGGAGAGCAGGAACTTGACGGTGAACAGATCGAGAACCACCTTGATCGTCCGTTCCAGGCCGTACTTGGTCTTGCCCTGCGTGCGGGGGCGGTGAGTCACCGGGAGCTCAACGATCCTGGCGCCCACCGAGGCCGCGTAGGCCGGGATGAAGCGGTGCATTTCTCCATAGAGCTTAAAGCCCTGAAGCACCTCGCGCCGATAGGCCTTCAACGTACACCCGTAGTCGTGCAGGTGAACGCCTGTTACTTGCGAGATCAGAGAATTGGCCATGCGCGACGGGAGCGTGCGCGTGAGGAAGGCATCCTTGCGGTCGCGGCGCCAGCCGGAGACGACATCGTAGCCTTCTTCGATCTTGTCCAGCATGAGAGGGATATCCGCCGGGTCTTCCTGCAGATCGGCATCGATCAACGCGATGACCTCCCCCGAGGCGTGATCGATCCCGGCCGCGATCGCCGCTGTCTGTCCGAAATTCCTGCGAAACTGGACAACCCGCGTGTGTTCCGGGTCTCCGGTAGCCAGGCGCTCCAGGACCAGGTCGCTCCCATCGCTCGATCCATCGTCGACGTAGACGAGCTCGAAATCCAGCCCCTCCAGGGCCGACGTGAGAGCAGCATGCAGGGAGGGCAGGCTGTCGACTTCGTTGTACACAGGAATGACCACGGAGACATTCATGGGTTTCTCCTGAAGACGCGGATAATGGACTTCGGCTGGCAGGGCAGCGTCGGCGGACTGGGCTGATCCTCATCGAAGTCGGACAGATCGAGCAGCATGACGGCGTCGCCCGGATTCAGCATGTTCACCAGCACGAAGTCGGTCTCGGCGAGCCACTCGGAGGCCATCTCGGCATTCCACGAGCCGAAACGTCGCAGCTCGTCCGGGTCGCCGGCGAGGCGGTAGGTGTAGTCCCCATTCAGCTGCGCCGGGAAGATCCGGGCCTCGGGGATGTACAGCAGCGGGGCCGGGGAGAGGCTTCCCGCCCAATAGACCGTCGCGCCGGCGGGTATGTCGGCGGCAAGGTGCTCGCCGGCCAGCTCATAGGCTTGGATCACGTCGCCCGCACAGACCTTCCCGGTACTGGTGCCGAAGCCGAGGCCCAAAGCCGCGAGCCATGCCCCGAGCGCAAGGGACAATCCCGCCATGGGCAACGACGCAGGCTTCCGCTTCGCCCAGCTGATGCCGATCCAAAGGAGGAGAGCTACCACTACCAGGGCTCCCAGAAAGACGGCGGCATTGAGGGCGAGGTCTGTCGTGGCGGTCGCCACGTGAAAGCGGCTCTTCAGCATTCCAGCCAGCGTTGTCTCTCCCGGAAGTAACCTCAAACCGGCCATGCGGGGCAGTCGGACCGATCGAAGGTGCCTTGCCAGCTTCTCGACGACATCGGCCGCGAACCAGGTTCCGATCAAGAGCAGCACAAGCAGGGTGACGATCTTGCGGCTCGGGGTGAGACGCGGGAACCAGTGCGCTCCGGCGATGACCAGCAGGTAGACTCCCACCTGGCCAAAGAACGCCAGATAGCCGCGAAAGCAGTACACACAATAGCTATTGCCCAAGGCAGCCCAGGCGTGAAGAGCGGTGAGAGAGAGCGCCAGCGCCAGGAGGAAGACCGCCGCGCGCCGGATGGCTTTCTGCTCCTGGGACCAGGGCGTGCCGGGCCAGGCGACGAGGCTGGCCGTGAGGCCGAGGGTTGCAGCCAGGTTGCCTTGAAGTCCACTCACCAGACTTGCCAGCCGGCCTTCGAAGGAGATCTGAGGATCCCACGCCGGGATGGCGCTGGGTGACTCGCGCCAGCCATCGAGGAAGGGCGTCAGACCGCCCGGAAGCCATTTTGCCCACAACTTCAGGATGCCAGGCCAATACCACATGTGAAATCCGCCGAAGACTGCCACGCCTACAGCCGCAGCCCAGACGCCGGTGCGTCGGCCGTGCTGCCAGAGCACGTACAGCAGAAGGAGCGGCAGCAACGGCAGTAGGTTGATGCGGATGCCAAGCAGCAGCGCCGCCAAGCCCGTGCCAACGACCACCTCCCAGGGCCTGCGGCCATGGCCCAGGGTCAACACCAGAACCCACGCCAGCACACAGGCCACGAGCACCTGCGATTGCGCCTGGCTGTAGAGCTGGATATAGATCGGGTTGAGGGCGATGACCCATACCCCCGCCGCGGCCCACCACCATCCGCCGAGCCTGCGGGAATTGATCCACACCCCAAGCAGCATGAGCAACCCAGCGATGAGGGCGTAAGCCCTGCCTGTGCGCAGACCAAGGCCGAAGACCTGCTGGATCCAACCCGGCACCAGGAAGGCCAGCGGCATGTGGTTGGTCCACGGTCCGCCATCGGCGAAAGGAACATACCTCCCGGAAGCGAAGAGGAAACCCTTGTACAGGTACAGACCTTCATCCAGGATCGAGGGTTGTGCGTGGACCTGGGCGAAGGCCAGTCCGCCGTAGGTCAGAAAACCACCGACGGCGACGACCAGGGGTATCACGGGAAGGACAAACGCCCGGACTCGGGGGCGCCTGCCGCCATCCGTCGGCGGGCTGAGAGGAGGATCGGTGATCTGCGTCGCCTGCTGTGACATTGGTGATCCTGCACGAACAGCCGCGGGATGTCGGCCGCCCGTGGTCGAGACTCTAGTCGACGCTGCTGCCGCCGTTTCTCAGAACCGCGGTGACGCTCGAGTCCCAGCGGTGCCAGTCTTCGAATTTCTCATCCAGGATCTTCAGGCCTTGCCCGATCGGCGTCAGGCCAACAGATTCCATGTCGGCATCCACCATGATCCGCACCAGCTCGGGGAAGGTCACCCGCGGTGACCAGCCCAGCTGGCGAGCCGCCTTGCTGGCATCAGCCTGAAGGTAGTCGACCTCCGTCGGCCGGAAGTAACGGGGGTCGATTTCGACATGTCGCTCCCAGTCCAGTCCGGCGTAGGAGAAGGCTTCCTTCACAAGCTCGCGTGGGGTGTGGGAAACACCTGTTCCAAGCACGAAGTCGTCCGGACGATCTTGCTGGAGCATCTGCCACATGGCGACGACGTATTCCGGGGCGTATCCCCAGTCGCGGCGGGAGTCCAGGTTGCCGAGGTACAGCTTCTGCTGCAGCCCGGCTTTGATGCGGGCAACGGCGCGTGTGATCTTGCGCGTGACAAACGTTTCGCCGCGGCGCGGGCTCTCATGGTTGAAGAGAACGCCGTTCACGGCGAAGAGGTCATAGGCCTGCCGGTAGTTGACCGTCATCCAGTAGGCGTAAACCTTGGCGATGGCATACGGGCTGCGAGGCTGGAAAGCCGTCTGCTCGTTCTGTGGAGGCGGAGCCGACCCGAACATCTCGCTGGAGGAGGCCTGATAGAAGCGTGCTTTGACGCCGCTGCGCCAAACCGCCTCCAGGATGCGCGTGGCGCCCAGGCCCGTGACGTCCCCGGTGTACTCCGGGATATCGAAGCTGACCTTGACATGCGAGAGAGCTCCCAGGTGGTAGATCTCGTCCGGTCGCACGTTGTAGATTAGGTTGGTCAGCTGCTCGGCGTTCGACAGCTCCCCATAGTGCAAGAACAGGCGTGCCGCCGGGTCGTGCGGGTCCTGGTAGATGTGCTCGATCCTACCGGTGTTGAACGTGCTCGCCTTACGGATCAGCCCGTGAACTTCGTACCCTTTGTTCATCAGGAACTCGGCCAGGTAGGAGCCGTCCTGGCCCGTGATTCCGGTCACCAGCGCCTTAGGCATGCGTCACCCTTTCTGCCGCCAAAATTCAGGCCCTGAATTATACGCTGTGCTTGGGGGTCGTCAAGCGGCGCTGGCGCGACCGCCTGTGGTCTCCTGCAACCCAGACGCCAAAGGAGATGACCACGAAGGCTGCGGCGACTCCGAGCGTCGGGACCAGACTCAATCGCGGCGTCTGGTAGTAACGCCCGGCATACCAGGAGAGCAGACACAAGGTCACCCCGGATCCCACCCAGGCCACGCGCCACAACCAGGGGCTTCCCCGGCGGCGGGCCTCAAGCCAGGCCCAGGCGGCGAACACGGCTTGGATCGACAGGAAGGCGGAACGGTAGCGAGGGTTGTCCCACTGGTCACCTCCTCCCCGATAGGCCACCAGGACGGTTGTGATCAGGATGAAGGCGGCCAGGAATACGATCCCATGCTGTCGTCGCCCTTCCCTTGAGGCGAGTGCCGCCAGCGCCCCGTAGGTCAGCGGGATCAGCAGCAAGAACCAGCCGAGGGCGCGCCACACCGCGACGCCGCGCATCAAGGGGACAGACGTGTTGTCCATGATGGCGGCGGGCAGCAATGGTTGGGTCACTCCGTAGAAAACAACCAGGGCCGGATGAAGCCAGACCGGCGTCACGCGGAAGATCGCTTCCACCCAGCCTGAGGCGAGCTCAAGCCGTTCGATCTGGAACTCGGCGCCGCTCGTCAGCCACCAGGTAATCAGGTCGAGGGGCGAGGCCCGAGGCGTGTCGACGATGGTCGACCAGGCGCGCGCACTCAGCGCGGCCGCGGCAATGCCGAGCAGCAACACCAGGCCAAGGACCGTCCAGCGCCATGCACGCGATACTCCCGATTCGACCAGCAGGGCCAACCCTAGCGCGACCAACATCATCAAAGAGAAGGGTGGCGAAACGATCAGGCTCAAAGCCAGGCCCCCGGCCAGCCCGATGAACCCCGAAGTGGTCTCACGATGCCGCACTGCATCGTAACCGAAGAGGCCCATGGCCAGAGCCGTGGCGACAAACGGCTCGCGCATCGGCGTCGCTGCCAGCAAGACGGCTTCTGGATACAGAGCGATCACCCAGGCCGAGATCGCCGCCGCGTTGTTGGAGAAGGCCCGACGCGCGAAGCCCCATGTGTAGATCACCGACAACACAGAAACGTAGGCAGTCACACCCACCTGGAGCAGAGGCCTGTGCTCCTTGCCGCTGACCCCTGCGTACACCAGGCTCTGTAGGACTAACAGGCCGCCGTATTGGTCGCTCTTCGTGGGATTGAGCAGCCCCTGCGACAGGGGCAGTTCAGTCCGGGCGATCGCCCAGGCATCCTTGTCCCGCTTGAAGGCGTCCGGGTAGAAGAAGCCGGCATTGTGGTGTTTGGCATCGTAGCCGTAGTCGGGGAGCAGCCGGTAGAACACAGCGCCGAGGCTGAGCCGAAGAAGCAAGCCCAGCAGGAGTGCGCCCACCAGGTGCCTGGGCATGCCTTGCAGCCGCCAGCTCTTGGATACGTGCCGCCAAGCCAGCGCCAGCAGCAGGGTCCCGGCCGTGGTGACTGCCATGTAGCGCAGCCATGCTCCGCCCGTCACCCCCAGGGGATCGGCCAGGAGGAGGGCCAGAGCCGTGCCCAAGGCGATTCCCGCCCACGGGCCGATCGTCTTTGCCCTAGCCGACAAGACCACCCCTCCCCGAGGGCACCTTCTTACAAGCTTCGAGTGTGAGAACGACCACCATCACCACCACCATCTGCAAGGGTACCAGAAACCTGGGGTTGTCCCCGTGGTCGAGCACTGTCTGCGCGATGGAAATGCCCAGCACCACAACCGCACCGGCCAGGACGACCCGATGGCGCGAGATGGCCCTCCGCACCGGTCGAATGACCAATGCCAGCGCGCATAGGGACAGGAAGGTCAAGTTGAGCAAGATCAGGAGCCCGCGCGAGGCCTGCGCGTACAAGGCTAACCACGGTCGGAGCCAAGCCATCGACAAGGACTCGAGGTCCCAATAGACCGGTGCTTTCCAGAAGGCGACCCAGCCCTCGGCTGCGCTGCGGGCGTACAGCCCGGGGTGCTCCCGGATGAGACGCAGCGACAAACGCTGCAGTTCGCGCGACAGGTCGTAGAACCCCAGGCCGGACGCCCGGCTGAGTTCGGGGATGGCGTCCCAGATGGCGTTCGTCTGTGTTCCCCGCGCCGCGATCTGCGCATCACGGAAGCGGAGATATGTATCGCGAATAGGCGCCTGGTCATCCGGCAGATACTCGAAGAACGCCCCGGTATGCTGCACCAGGCTATAGCCGCCCATCACGGTCGGCGACAGCATCCCGTACTTCGACTTGATGAAGCCCAGCCACCCACCGAGCAGCAGGAGGGGTGCGACTGCGAAAAACGCCGTGCGAGCGAGACGTCTCGGCCGCCTGGCCCGGGTCGAGAACCACACAAAGGGGACCAGAATCGCGGGTAGAACGTAGAACAGCGGCCGCGTCAAAGCTGTCAGGCTGGCGGACAGGCCGAGCAGGCAGGCCAGCCCGGCGGCGGAGGCTTCCGATCCGGCATGCTCCAAGGCGAGGAGGAAGACCAGGCAGCCGATCACGAAGAACGTCGTGAGTGTCTCGGTGAGCAGCGCCGCCTCGAAGAAGAGTTGTCCGGGCAACAGGCTGTAGAGCGCGGCCACGAATGCAGCCAGAACCGGGTTGCGGCTGGTGCGCCAGCACACCCAGTAGATCCCCACCGTGATCGCCAACCCAAGGATCATCTGGACGAGCCAGACGGAATCGGGGTCCCCACCGACCAATGCCAGCATGGCGGGGTAGCCTGGCGTGCGGGTGCCGTCGTAGCCGTCAAGGGAGAGACTGCCGACGACCCGCGCCAGGCGCAGGTAGGCTGCGGTGTCCCCGAAGGTGATCGGCTGGTAGATCAACCAGAGCAGCAAGCGGACCGCAGCAGCCAGCCCCAGAGCCCCCACAGCCCAAAGCACTTCCGGCCGTCGCCAGCGCGGGAGATCGTAGGCCTGGCGCACATCCGCCTCCCTATCGGTTCGCTGGGCGGGAGGGGTTGGCACAAGGGTCACGGACCGATTGCCTCGAGCGCCTTGCGGCTCCGCTCCACCCAGCCGTACTGCCGGGCATCGAGCCTGGCCCGCAAGGCGAGAGGTGCGCTGCGCGCAGGCGCCGCAAACACGTCGTTCAGGGACCGATCCCAGGCGTCGACCTCTTCCGCTGGAAGCAGGATGGCGTTGTCCTCATGAAGGACCTCGCGCAACGCCGGCAGATCACTCGACAGAATCACTCGCCCGGCTGCGAGATACTCGAAGAGCTTCATCGGGCTGTAGAAGGTCGAGAGGTCCCCCTCCCGCAAGTACACCTTGCTTTCGTATGGCATCAGAAGGACATCGCTGGCGGCATGGACCATTGGCAGGTCTTCGTTCGGGACAAAGCCAAGCAGGCGCGTGTTCGCCACGCCATGGGTCAGCAGCTGCCGCCTCCAGGCCTCGACCGCTTGCGGATCCCCGCCCGCCCAAACGAAACGCATCTCCGGATTCCGGACCGCCAGTTCGAGCAGGAGATCCAGCCCTCGTCCCCGATACAACTGGCCGGTATAGGAGGCGGTGAAGCATTGGGGCCAGCCCAACAGCTCACGGGCCGCGGCCGCCTCGGGCAGGCCCTCGTAACGCTCGAGGTCCACGCCGTTGGGGGCGACGAGTGCAAAGGGCGGTTCGAGCCTCAGGCCGTAGGTCTCGCCGAGCCAGCGCCGCAGGGCATCGGTGGTCAACACTAGCCGCCGCGCGCCCCGGCCGGCTGCGAATGCCCGTAGCAGGCGCGGCCCGATGCGCCCGTGCGGCCGGTCGTGCAGGTCCAGCAGCGTCGGAAGCCCGAGCTGAGAAGCCAGCGCCGCCGCCTGCAAGGGTCGAACGTACAGCAGGCTCGCCTTCCAACGCCGGGCGGAGAGGACCGCCCGCAGGCAGAAGTCGTAGTGCCGGAACGGGACGGCCGCAGGGATCCACTCGATCAGGAAAGGGTGACGGATTCCGAACTGCGGCTTGAGATCGATCTGCGAGGCGCTCTTGCCTCTACCGGGGACCCACAGCCGAACCTCGTGGTTCAGCGCAGCCAGGCTGTCGCAGACCTTCATGACCTGCAACGCATTCGCCCGGCGGGAAGGAACCGGAGCGGTGGCGATGAAGGCGATCCGCATCTGCTCAGGCCTTACCCGAAGCTCCGTCGAGGTCGCTTTGCCGCCGGATCGTGGCCAGTACTTTGGCCGCCACCACCGTGGATGTCCCGACGAAGTAGGTGGAGAGGATTGCCGCCATGGCGATGGCGCCGCCGACAGGGACCAGTGCCAGCGTGATCGCGATCTTGAGGACCGCCGCTACCAGGTTGACCAGAGTGGGGAATCCAGGGGCCCCTAGAGCCAGCAGCGTCCGCCTGGCCCAATACAGGGTATTGGCTGCCAACGCGCCGATTAGCAGGATCAAGAGGGCATCGTAGGTGGTGGGCAGGAACTCCGGACCCCACAGGGCCGCAATCAAAGCCTCGCCGAAGGCGACCAGGAAGACCGAGGCCGTCAGCGTGTAGGCGCCGGCGAGGGCCGAGCCACTGCGCAGAAGGTAGCGGACGTTGTTCCACTGCCGCGTGGCGACTTCCCGGGCGACCTCGCGGTAGGTCGGGTTGATCAAGGAGTCGACCGGGATCAGAAGCAGGTTCAAGATGGCCATCCCCAGCTTGTAGTACCCAGCCTGTGTGGGCGTGCTCAGTGCGCTAAGCCACAAGAGCTCGCTGTCGTGGGTGATCAAGTTCAGGCTTCCGTTGAGGTTGGTGTTGAGGGCGAAGCCGGCCATCTCCCGGCGCTGCGGCCCCAACACGGCGAGGGGTGTCCGCCACCAGCCTCCGCCCCACAGCCGGTGCGCCTGGACCAGTGAGGCGACGCTGAGGCAGACCGCGGCCACTGCCTTCCCGGCCAGGTAAGCCAGCAGCACGCTCAGCATTCCCGACTTGGCCAGGTAGGCGGCGCACACCAGAATCAATGTCAGGATACTCTGGGTCACATTGCAGGCCGCGATCAGGCGGAATTGACCGGTCACGGCCAAGAGCCCCTGTGCGCTCTCGGCTACCAGATTGAACAGCAGCACCAGGCCATACACCATGACCAGGTAGGCTGCCTCGGGCACATGCAGCAGATAGCTGGCGGCCAGCTGTGCGCACAGCGCCACCAGGATGAAGGCCAGGATGGAGCTGGCAGCTTCCGTCAGCCCGGCGGCCTTGAAGGTGGCGCCAGCCAGACGCGGCTCATGCCGGGCTTGATGTTCGCCGACGAACTTGACAACGACCTCGGTCATACGGAACGAGGTTAATCGGTTGATCACCGTCACGAATTGGATCGTCGTGCCCAGAACGCCGAAACCTGCCACGCCCAGCATGCGAGCGGCGAGTACGCTCTGGACCATGCTCAACGCAGCCGAGAGCGTGCTCGAGCTGAGCAGATAGCCGGAGTTCTGCGCTACACGGCGCAATAGCGGGTTCTTCAGCGGACCCCTGGCCAGGAGCCGACTCGGCGAAGACCGGCGATCAGGCATCTGGGATTCAGTCGACCGTGGGAATACTCTGCGCCCAGGATCGTTCCTGCCGATACCAGGCGACGCAGGCCGACAGGCCTTCTTCCAGGGTCGTCGACGGCTGCCAACGCAGGATCTCGCGGGCGCGGGTGATGTCCGCCCAGGTCGCCCGCACGTCCCCCGGTGCCGGCGGTTCCTCCTGCACCGCTGCCTGCCGGCCGATGATTGCCTCCAGCTTTTGCAGCACGGTTCGCAGCGCCACCGGACGGTCACTGCCAAGGTTGATTACCTGGAAACCCGAGGGCGGGATGGCGGCGATCGTGCCGGCCGCGATGTCGTCCACATAGGTGAAGTCACGTTCCTGTGCCCCGTCCCCGAAGATCACCACCGGGATCCCCTCCTGGATTCGCTGCACGAAACGGAAGATCACCATGTCCGGGCGGCCGGCCGGCCCGAAGACCGTGAAGTACCGCAGGATGGTGACATCCATTCCGAACAAGTGATGGTACGAGTGACAGAGCAGCTCCGCCGCGCCTTTCGTGGCCGCATAAGGAGACAAGGGTCGGCTGATGTCAGCGTCCTCGCGGAACGGACGTGGGTTGTGGCCCCCGTACAGGCTGGAGGTCGAAGCCTGGACGATCTTGCGCACGCCGCGGCTCTTGCACAGCTCGAGGACGTTGAGGGCGCCGACCAGATTGGCTTGCGCGTACGCCAATGGATCCCGCATGCTGGGCCGGACGCCGGCCCTGGCTGCCAGGTTGAGGACGGCATCGTAGTCGAGCTTGCCCCACGCCCTCTCAAGGTCGTCCTTCTCGGCGATGTCGACCCGCTCGAACTTGAACCCGGTTCGCTTTCGCAGTCGGTCGAGGCGCCAGGTCTTCAGGCGAGGGTCGTAGGCATCATTCAGGTTGTCCATGCCCACGACTTCGTGACCCTGGTCCAACAAACCGGCGGCGACGACGGCTCCGATGAATCCGGCTGCACCCGTGACGAGGTAGCGGGCCATCACAGCCTCACGATGCGGGCGATCGGAGAGACGGCGTCGCGCATGGCATTGCGCGTGTCAAAGACCACCTTGGCGCTCTTCCCAAGAGCGCTGTAATCGACGACGGCGTGGTCGGTGACGATGACGACGCAGTCCGCCAGTCGCGCCTGCGGCTCAAGGGCATCGAGGGAATGCAAGCCCCAGCCTTCGTGTTCGATGCTGGCCACATACGGATCATAGTACGTGACGTCGGCGCCCTTGGCCCGCAGCAGCCCGATGATATCCAGCGCCGGCGACTCGCGGGTATCGGAGATGTTGGGCTTGTAGGCCACGCCCACGACGAGGATCCTGGCTCCTGCCATGGCCTTGCCATCCTCATTCAGCAGATCCTGCAAGCGCTGCACCACGACCCGCGGCATATTGGCATTGATCTCGCTGGCAAGCTCGATGATCCGGGCGTTGAATTTCATGCTCCTCAACTTCCACGAGAGGTACAGCGGGTCGATCGGGATGCAGTGCCCGCCCAGACCCGGTCCGGGCGTGAACTTCATGAAGCCAAACGGTTTCGAAGCCGCGGCCTCGATCACCTCCCACACATCGATCCCCAGCCGGTCGCACATCAGTGCCATCTCGTTGACCATGGCGATGTTGACGGCCCGGAACGTGTTCTCCAACAGCTTCGTCATCTCGGCCACTTCGACCGACGAGACCATGACGATGGCCTTCATGGCCTGGCCATACATGGCCGCCGCCACCCTGGAGCAGGCGGGTGTGATCCCGCCGATGACCTTGGGCGTGTTCTCCGTCGTCCAGTCCTTGCGCCCGGGATCGACCCTCTCCGGGGAAAAGGCAAGGAACAGGTCCTGCCCGACATGCAGGCCGGTCGACTCGAGCTCGGGCAGGAGGATTTCACGCGTCGTGCCTGGATATGTGGTCGACTCCAGGATGACCACCATGCCCGGGTGCAGAGCCGTGCGCAGCATCTGGGTAGCTGAGACGATGAACGAGAGATCGGGGTCACCGGTCTTTCGCAGTGGCGTCGGGACGCAGATACTCACGCCGTCGGCCTGTTTCAATTCGTTGACGTCGGTCGAGGCGCGCAGCGCGCCCTTGTCTACCAGTGGCCGCAGCCGATCGGAAGCGATGTCTTCAATGTAGCTTTCGCCTCGCTGGAGTGCGGCGACCTTGTCTGCATCGAGATCCAGGCCGATAACCCGCAGCCCGCTCTCCGCCAGCGCCACGGCCAGCGGCAGCCCAACATACCCCAGTCCAACGACGCCGACCACGGCCTGTTTGTTGCGGAAGCGATCCATCAGCGCTTGGGCGGCCGCGGGCAGGGGGAGCGTGCTCTCTTCCATCTAAACCCTCACACCATCGTCAAGATTGGCAGAGTGATGAAAAGGCGCCCAGGCCACAGTAGGCAACCGTCCCGATGATTGGGGGGTGACTCCGCCCCAACCACCAGCTGCGCGCAATTCTCTCCGTGAGGCGGGCTTTGTCATCACGCTGCTAGAACAGACTGAGCTGCTGCGGGTCGTCGGCGGGCTTCTCGCTCGGGGCCCCCGAACGCGCTGCCTGCTCCAGGTGAGCGGGGATGCGGGCGAAGTCCTCCTCCACGATCCTGCGCAGGGAGGGCTGGTGGAGCGCCGCGGCCGGATGATACATGGGCACAACCAGCCGTCCATCGATCAGGCGCGCTTTGCCGTGCACGTCGCTGATCTTGGCCCCGGGGAAGAACCTGGCCAGCGAGAAACGACCCAAGGTGACTACCAGCTGTGGTTGAAGCGCCGCGATCTGCCGCTCGAGGAAGCCGGCGCAACTGGCGATCTCCTCGGGCAGGGGATCACGGTTCCCTGGTGGGCGGCATTTGACCACATTGCAGATAAACACCTGCTCCCGGCGCATGCCGACCGTCGCCAGCAGCTCTTCCAGGAACTTGCCGGCAGCGCCGACGAAAGGCCGGCCCTGCTCGTTCTCGTGAAACCCCGGGCCCTCGCCGATAAACATGATCGCCGCGCCTGGCGGGCCCTCTCCGGGCACGGCGTTCTTGCGCGAAAGATGCAGCTTGCACTGAGTGCAGGCCCGCACTTCGGAGGCGACGGCAACCAGGTCGGCCTCGCCCGTCATCGGTCGCCGGCCTCAGCCTGGGAGGTCAGCTCTCTCACCTCGTCCAGGGTCATCAGGATCGCGTCTTCGTTGTTGTCCTTGTAGTATGCGGGCCGCCGACCGACGATTTCGAATCCGAACTCGCGATACAGTCGGATCGCCTTCAGATTGGATTCCCGTACTTCCAGGGTCGCGATCTGCGCGCCGACGCTTGCAGCGAGGCTCAGACCACAACGCAGCAGCAGCCGACCGATCCCTCGGTCCCGCCACTCCGGATGGACCGCCAGCGTGCTGATATGCGCCTCATCCACGATCAGCCAGAACCCGACATAGCCGATCGGCACCACCTCCACAGCAGACTCGGCGGCCGCCACCAGCATGTGCGAGGTCCGATTGCCCGACAGTTCATAGTGGTAGCTCGATTCCGGCCAGGGCAAAGCGAAGGACATCCGGTCGATGGAGCGCACCGCCGGGATGTCGTCCACCATCATCGGGCGCACGATCACGTTTTCAGGCGATTGGATCACGTGGGCGTCTGACCTGCCGACTGCAAGTAATCCGGAACCAGGGCTGCTGGATCGGGACGCGGGTCGACCCGTAGCCGCTGCCATCCCATGTCGGCCAGGATGGCGGGCCGGCGGACACAGAGCGCCGGGGGCGCGAACAGGATCCCCGGCAGCGAGGACAGCTCACTCCGACCCTCACGGCCGATGTCCCCACATACCCAGGTGGGTGCCGTGGTCCGTGCGGCGACGCCGGGCCAGTCCAGGCTTTCCGGCCGCCCCTGTGCCGTCCAGCCCGTGGCCGACCATTTGTACCACAGGGCGGCCACCCTGCCCCGCCCTGCCTGGAGAACGGCCAGCAGCTCATAGTCGCCTGCCGGCTGAGCCTGGGCGAGGATGTCCAGGGTCGGAATTCCCACCAGCGGCAGGCTGTGGGCCAGGGCGATGCCTTTCGCCAGCGCCATCCCAACCCTCAGCCCGGTGTACGACCCTGGGCCGGCCGCCACAGCCACCGCCGTCAGCGACCGCGCCGTCAGGCCCAACCGGCGAAGGCTGAGGGCGACCTCAGGCGCCAGCAGCTCGGTCTGGTATCGATTTCCGGTCCACATTTGTTCGACCAGGACTTGCTGCCCATCGTGCAAGGCGATGGCCAGAGCCTGGGTGGCGGTGTCGAGCGCCAACAACATGCCCTAGCTCCCAAAGGCCGACTGCCGGAATTGGCGTAGGAGACGGTCGTACCGCACTCCGCTGGCCTCCAGTCGGATCGCCCGCCGGGAGTCGTCGACCCAACGCAGGCGGGTGGTCATGGCCTGTTCCGGCAGAAAGCCCTCAATCCGTTCAGGCCACTCGATCATGATCGGGTCGCCACGGTCAAAGAGATCCTCCAGCCCTAGAAGAGCGACCTCGGCCGGCTTGTTCAACCGGAACGCGTCCAGGTGCATCAGTCGGGCGCTGTCCGCTCGCCGGTACTCGTTGATCAAGACGAAGGTGGGACTGGAGGCTGGGTCGATGGCTCCCCAGCCGCGAGCGATTCCCTGAGCAAGCGTGGTCTTGCCGGCGCCCAAATCCCCGTGCAGCAGGATGACATCCCCTTGACGGAGCAGCTCGCCGAACCGGACCCCGAAGCGCTGCGTCTGTTCCGGACTGTGGCTGATGAAATCCAGGCTGCGATCGTTAAGGATCGGCATGGTTCAGGCGATTATAGGCTTCGCATTGGGGCATTACAAGCAGGCGCCTCTCCTTCCCATACCGCATCGCCCGTGCTACCATCGACCCTATGCGGGTCCTGGTCTTCTCGGACGTGCACGCCAACCTGACGGCGCTGGATGCCATCCTCGACGACGTTGCCCGACGCTCTCGGGCAGGCCGGCCCATCGAGGCCTATTGGTACCTGGGCGATCTGGTCGGTTATGGCCCGGACCCGAATGAGTGTGTCGAGCGCATTCGCGCCCTGCCGAAGCTGATTTGCCTGATCGGAAACCACGACCAGGCGGCTCTGGGTTTGCTCCCGCTGCATCGATTCAACCGGGAGGCCCGCCTGGCAGCCGAGTGGACTCGGGGCGCGCTGCGCCCGGAGAATAGGGCCTTCCTGCAGGGGCTGCCGAGTCAGGTGGTCCTGGAGAACTTCACTCTCGCCCACGGCAGCCCACGTCAACCCGTCTGGGAGTACATCCTGGACTACCACACGGCGGATATGAACTTCGATGCCTTTCATACCGACTACTGCTTGGTCGGCCACTCCCACATCCCGCTCCAGTTCCATCGCAATTCCGCCAGCACCTTTCCCGAGGCGCTTCCGGTGCGCTGGGATCTGGTGACTCAGCTTGAGCCCAGAATGATCGTGAACCCGGGATCGGTCGGGCAGCCGCGCGACATGGATCCACGAGCCGCCTTTGCCATTCTGGACACGGACGCCGTGACCTGGGAGCCGCGCAGGGTGAGTTACGACATTGAAGCGGTCCAGCGCCGCATCTTGGAAGCCGGCCTGCCGGAGCGCCACGCCGAGCGGCTATCCGTCGGCTGGTAGCCGGGAACCATCCGAGCCCGTTGCGCGTCTTTGCTGCAGAACCACCCTGCTGGAACAGGGATATGAGGAGGAACCCATGAGACGCCGAACCGCACTTCTCTTCACGATACTGGTCATCGCCGGCCTTCTGGCCGCCTGCGCGTCGGCGGCGATGCCCACCGGTGAGCCCATGCTGGACCAGCGCCTCGCCGTCGGCGACAGCGCCGCGTTCCCGATGGAAGCTCCCGCCGCCGGTGCGCCCGTGCCGGAAGCTGAGTTCAAGGGGGAAGGCACCACCGTTCTTGCCACCCAGAACGAGCGCCTGGTCATCCAAAACGGCAACATGACGGTCGTCGTGGCCGACCCCGCCAAGTCCGCCGCGTCCATCAGCCACATGGCGGAGTCCATGGGGGGCTTTGTTGTCAACCTGAGCATCTATCAGAGCTACTTCGGCGAGCAGGCCATCCCGGCCAACCAGGCCACGATCACCGTGCGCGTGCCGGCCGAACGCCTGAACGAGGCGATCGAACAGATCAAGGCCAGCGCAGTCGAAGTCCGGAATGTGTATGTTACGGGCGAAGATGTCACGGCGCAGTATACGGACCTGGCCTCTCGCCTGCGCAGTCTCGAGGCAGCGGAAGAGCAGCTGACCGAGATCATGCAGGAGGCCAAGCGCACCGAAGACGTGATGATGGTCTACAGCCAGCTGCAGCAGGTCCTGACCGACATCGAGGTGACCAAGGGGCAGATGCGCTACTACGAGGAAAGCGCACGCCTGTCAGCCCTCGCTGTCGAGCTGCTGCCTGACGTCGCTTCGCAGCCCATCGAGACGGGCGGCTGGCAGATCGTTGAGACGCTGAAGCGGGCCGCCGAGGCGCTGATCGACGCCGTCAAGGTGGTGGTGCGGGCTTTCATCTGGATCGTGGTGTACGTGCTCCCCGTCCTGCTCCTGCTGGGGTTGATCTTCGTCCTGCCGATCTACCTGCTCATCCGCGCCATCCGCGCCATCCGCAGGCGCCGAGCGCGATCCAAGCAACCGCCGGCTTAATCCGCCCAGACACCGAAGACCCGGACGGGGCTGCCGATCGGGCAATCGACAAGGGGCCTCCTAAAGGCCCCCCGCAGCAAGAAGAAACCAGCAATGTGGGGTGTGGGCGCAGCTCACACCCCACATTGCGCGCCATCTCTCCTCGTCAGGCTGCTCTCGGGACAGCCTCCTGGGGATCCCTCCTGTCATCGAGTAGGGTCGAGTGGATCGTGGTGGGGAATGGATTCGGGATGGGCGCAGGCGGTCGTCAGGAGGCCTCAATGGCGGCCCTTACTTGCCCAGCCAGCTCGCCAAAGGGTCTGGTGTGTGCGATCCCCAACTCCCGCGGTCGCTCCAGCGAGATTGGTAGGTCCAACACCAACCGACCGGGGCGGCTGCTCAGGACGAGCACGCGGTCGCTCAGCATGACGGCTTCCGAGATCGAATGGGTCACCATGATGACCGTCACGGTCCGCGCCGCCCAGATGCGGAGCAGCTCGAGTGCCATCCGCTCCCGGGTCAGGGCATCCAATGCGCCGAAGGGCTCATCCAGCAGCAACAGGTCCGGCTGATGGGCCAGCGCTCGGGCGATCGCCACACGCTGGGCCATGCCGCCCGAGAGGTCCCGCGGAAGCGTGCCCTCGAATCCCTGAAGCCCAACCAGGTCGATCAGGTCCTGCGTCCGCGCCTTCCGGATTTCGACTGGCATGCCAGCCAGCTCCAAGGGTAGCGATACGTTGGCCTGAACCGTCCGCCACGGCATCAGGTTTGCCTGCTGAAAGAGGAAGCCGAAGCGGCGGCGAGGGCGGGTGAGGGGCTCCCCATCGAACAAGACGGTGCCCTGTGTAGGATGGAGCAACCCGGCGAGCAGCCGCAGCAGGGTCGTCTTGCCGCAGCCGGAGGGACCAACGACGCAGATGAACTCCTGCCGATAGACGGGGAAGGTGACGTCCCGGAGCACCTGCAGGCCGCCGTTCTCGCTGGCGAACGTCATCCCCAGGCCTCTCGCCTCAAGCAAGGGAGAGGGCACGTGACCGCTCATGGCAGGAAGTCGTTCGTGAATGCCTGCTGCAGGTCCATCGGTGCCTCCAGCAGGTCCGTTTGCAGCAGGACGTCCTGCATATTGACCCAGGCATCGGGGCTGGAATAACCCAGCCGGTCCGCCCGCCAGAATTCGATGCTCGCCTGGAGCACCTGCCGCTGCACAGCCTGGTCGGCCTGCTCCAGGCCCTCGATGTACTTCGTGCAAACGGAGAAAGCGGCCTCGGGATCGGCAAGAACATCCTCGATTCCCCGGCTCAGGGCTCGCAGCATGCCCCGGACAAGTTCTGGGCTGTCTTCAATGGTCTGCTCATTGCTGATCAGACCATTGGAGGCCAGGGTCACGTAGTCCGCCACGCGCAGGACCGTCACGGGCATGCCCAGGCTCTCGAGCTGAATCGGTTCATTGTTGGCATAGATCACAACCGCGTCTTCCTGTCCGGCAAGCAGCGCTTCCACCTGATTGAAGCCAATCACGTCCAGCTTCGCCGCATCGGGTGACTGTCCGGCGGCGCGCATCAATGCCTGATAGCCGATGAAGGAGGCGCCTCCCAGCATGGGGATGCCAATCCGTAGACCTGCCAGGTCGGCCGGAGTTTCGATCCCAGCCGCGGCGGGTGCCGCCACGGCAACCGGGTAGTCCTGCCACCAGGCGAACACGTATGTCACCGGCAACCCCTGCGCCCGGGCGAGCAGGACCTGCTCACCGGAGGCCAGGGAGAAGGGGAGTTCGCCGGCGCCGACCAGCGCCACGCCATCGGTCTCGAAGGCGTAGTCGAACTCAAGCTCGATCCCTTCGTCCAGAAAGTAGCCCTTCTCGACCGCCACGTAGAAGGGGGCATACTGGACGTTGGGGATGTAGCCCATCGGAAGCCGAACGTGGACCGGCGCCTCGTCGGTTGCCGGCGCCGCCGCCGGAGCCAGGCTGCAGGCCGACAGTGCCAGGGCTGAGGCCAGGGCGTAGCTGAGCCCGATCTGACTGCCGAGTGGTCGACGGTTCATTTTCCAGCCTCCGGTCCAGTGCGCCAGCCAAGGGTTCGACGCTCCAGGAGAGAAACACCTGTGTACATCAGCATGGCCAGGCCGATCAACAAGAACACGGCGACGAACACCCCGGCTGTGTCATACAGTCCTCGGTTCAGAGTGATCAGAAAGCCGAGGCCCTGATCGGCGGCGACGAATTCGCCGACGACGGCGCCAATGACCGCCAGCGTGGCCCCGATCTTCAACCCGCCGAACAGGACCGGCAGCGACGCCGGGACATCCAGCTTGGCAAAGGTCTGCCAGCGGCTGGCGCGCAGGGATCGCATCAGGTCCCTCAGGTCGGCGGGCACCGACCGCACCCCGACCACCGTGTTGACCAGGACCGGGAAGAACACGATCAGCGCCGAGATCAGGACCTTGGAAAGCGTGCCGGCGCCAAACCAAATGATCAGCAGAGGCGCAATGGCCACGACCGGGATGGACTGGGAGGCCACGATATAGGGAGCAAGCACTTTCTCCAGCGATCGCGACTTCGCCAACAGGTAGCCGATGCTGAACGCTACGACGACGCCGATCGCCAGCCCGAGAAGGATCTCCGACAGTGTGGCCAGGGTGTGCCGAAGCAGATCGCCCTCGGCTGCCAACTCGATGAACCGCCGCAGCACCGCCGTGGGTGCCGGCAGGATGAATGTCGGCAAGCCGCTCCAGCGGGAGATGGCCTCCCAGGTGGCAAGCCCCACAGCCAGGGATGCCGGCGCCAGCCACCCTGTTCGGCTGGGCCGTCGTCCTCCGGATGCAGTCGGTTCGACCCTGACATGCTCGCTCATGCCCGTTGCCCGCCAACAAGCAAGCCGCCCTGAGCCAAGGCGCACTCAGGGCAGGCAGACGGGCACGCGGCTCACCCAACGCAGGTGAAACAAGCCCCGAAGCACATTGCTTCGGGGTGCCGTCAGAGGGCGTGCCAAACGAATCGGCTCGCCCCGCGCCTTCTCTCATCCGGACTGTACCGTCGGCCCCGGAATCTCACCGGGTCATGCGCATAGCGCTCGCGGGCTGTACCGCCGATCGGGAATTGGGCCGCTGGCCCTCACCCTGCCCCGAAGGCTTGCTATTCACTTGTGACTAGATTATAGCGCAGACTTCATTCCGCCCACCAGAATGAATGTCAGTCCTCAAAGGTTGAGTTCCTTCATGTTTCCGGTCGTCATGAACACGATCCGCTCGGCGATGTTTGTCACGCGATCGCCGATCCGTTCCAGGTTGTGCCCGCACCACAGCAGGTACGTCGCCCGGGCGGCGGTGTTGGGCTTGCGCGCCATGATCTCGACCAACTCGTCGAACACGGCTTTGTACAGCAAGTCGACTTCCGTGTCGCGTCGGGCGATCGCCCTTGCTCGTTCGGCATCCCTCTCGACGAAGGCGCGCAGGCAATCGCGCAACATCTCCCGCACCGTCACCGCCATGCGAGGGATGTCGATCAGTGGCTTGAGCAGAGGCTCGTCGCCCATACGCTGGACGGTCTTGGCGATGCCGGCGGCGTGATCCGCCATCCGCTCCATCTCGGGAACGATGCTGAGCGCCGAGAGCACTGCCCGCAGGTCACTGGCTGCCGGCTGCTGGGTGGCGATCAGCCGCAGGCACTCCTCCTCCAGCTGGAATCGCAGGTCGTTGATGGCGGCGTCGTCGGCAATGACCTGCTGGGCCATCGCCTGGTCACGTCGCTCCAGGCACTCGACCGAGCGGGCGATGGCGGTCTCGACCATCGACCCCAGTCGGATGATGTCATCCTGGATCGCGGAGAACTCGCGATCGTACGTCGCGCGCGGTTTGAGTTCCATCGCCCCTCACCCGGTCATTGGGTCGACGGGTCCCCCGGGCGGCTGCATGCGCCCCGACCCAGACCGAATTGCTCACGTGCTTACCATTCTACATGACCCGGGGGGTGCCAGTCATTCCATCTCTCACAGCCAGCGTCACTGAGCAGGTTCAGGTAGATATGAGACCATGAGAGCAGCACTTCCTTTTCTATGGGCGGCCCGTCTCCAATCCGTCGAGCCCCTACCCCCGTCCCCCCCGTGCGTGACGACGACTGCATTGCCCAGCGAACAACAGCAGGGGGAGGGGAGAGGTTCTCCGGCGGGATTTAGGGCCCGAAGGCCCCCAACCCCTCCGGGTCTCCATCCCCTTGCGAAGCAGCCTGAAAGGGCTCTCCGCATGGCCCGCT
>CAZBJQ010000021.1:0-26896 GCA_964492235.1 uncultured Anaerolineaceae bacterium
TGGAACCAAAAGCCACCCCGGCGGTTGTCAAGACAGCGAGTGCGGTGACTACAACAAGCACGATTGCCCAGATGCGAAACAATCGCTCTGGCCGCTTGTTGCCTGGTTTGCGCCCCGTGTCGATCGGGGCTCGATTGAATTCCCCACCCGCAGGCTGCACGTCCGCCACCCGGCGATTTACCTCCGGCCATTATACCCATCGGCCTGGCGTGCGCATCCCTGCAAGTGCTGTGCCGAGGTGAGGCTGCATGACAGCCTCCCCGCCAGATCCATCCGTCCCTTCGCCTGGCTACTGCCCGCTCCCCGAGCGGCCAGTCTAGGCCACCTGGTTGTCCCGCGTCCGGCCAGCTACCAGTCCATCCAGAGCCGAGGGAAGCGCCACAGGCTCGAGCGCAGCCTCCAGTCCTTTCAGGCAACGGTAGGCCAGGCGGACGAACTCCTCCCAACTGGGTGCAGAGATGCTCTCCAGCGTTGCCACTAGATCTGCTGGTGCACCGAGTTGTTCGCAATCATCAGTCCACCTGCCTTCCGCGAATCGCTGGCGGAAACCCGGGTCGACGATGGAACGTGCGACCAGCTTGTTCAGTACTATCAGGTGCATGGTTGTCTCTCCCGCAGTCCTATCTGCCCACTCTGGCGGAGCACCCTCGTTCTTGGCTGACTCCGCATGACGTCATCCGAAAGGGGCTGCCAATCAGCCGCCGCCGCCGCCATCTGTCGCTGGCATGCCATCCTCCCTTCGATACGCCTGCCTGGCCGTGTACCGGCACTTTCGTATCAGAGTTGTCTCAACCATCCCTCCTACGCTACAGGCAATCCCAATGCGTCGCGACGGGTACCGCGGTCCTACGGCGGAAGAAGAACCGAAAAGGTGGTGGTGTTGACCGCGCGACCCCGACATGTGTGCATGTCGACGGCGGGCGCAGCCAACTGCCCTTCGATGAATCGGGGGGATGCGGGTCAGGGATCGGAGGCTGGGGAACGAACGCTAGCTAATCAGTCGCTGGTACAAGGCGCGAACGGGTTCCGGTGGATCCAGGCCGAGCTCATCTGCCAGCAGACGCACGTAGCTATGGTAGTGCGATACGATTTGACTCTGGCGCCCGAGATCGCCAAGCGCTTCTAGATAGCGATAGTGGACATCATCCCGGAAGGGATCGATGTCCAAGGCAAGCCGCAGGCATCGGGCCGCGGTCTCCGGCTGGCCCCGCACCATCGCCTCAGCGGCAGTCTCCGCCAGCAGGTCCAGGTAGCGAGTCTCCAGAACCCGACGTCGATCGAGCACCCAGCTCGAGGCCAGCTCGGGAAGGAACAGTCCGCCGTAGGTGTTGACCGCCTCCGTCAGGGCGAACAGCCGGCGCGGATCGCCTGGGGCGATATGCTCAGCCAGACCTGCGGCGTGCTCGAAACTGTTGACATCGAACTCAAGCTCGATGCCGTCGCCGAGAGCGTAGGCGCTGCTGTCGAGCACGATGGCGGCCTTTCCCAATTCTCGGCGCAGCCCGTAGATCGCCATGTGCAGGTTGGCTGCCTGCCTACCCGGCATATAGTCCGGCCAGAACTGCTCGAGAAGGATGTCGCGGTCGACCCGGCGTCTGTCAATGAGAAACAGAAGTACTTCCCTGGAAAGCGGCTTGAGATCAAGCAGGAGGCGCTCTCCGAAAGAGATCTCACTGGCGCCCAGGGCCCGCACCACCAGTTTGTTCGGGCCTTGCTCTCGATCCTCGGATGCACCGAATCGATGGGACAGTCTCTCCAACATCTGCACGCGCCCGAGCAACCGCTGCCAGGCGGGGTTCTGGCCGTGCCTTTCGTCAATGAACTTTTGCAGGCCTCGTTCGGCCCGCAACTCGGCCGCCACGAGCTGGATCCCGCCGGATGTCGAGACCCACCCCAGAAGGGAGTCTGCCTGCTCGTTCGCCTCCCCGACGTTGCCGGCAAACCAGTGGGCCCGTACCAGGTGGAAGAGCGCCAGCGCCCGTTCATCGGTTGTCAATTCCCACTCAGAGCTTCGAAGCAGTTCATCAAGAATCGATGCCGCACGCGCCGGATCCCGGGCAGACAGGACGGCCGCCGTCTGGGTCTGGATCATCGGCCAAAGGGCGCGGCCACCATCCACAGCGATCCCTCGTTGGAGCCAAGCCTCGGCCGTTTCCAGCTGGTTGTTGTGCCGGTGGAGAGCGCTCGTCATCAGGCAGCCATAGCGCACCATCCACGGATCTTTTCCCCGGGACGAGGCCAGGATCCCCTGGTCGTACAGTTCGGCCGCCTGGACCGCCATTCCGAGATCGTTGAAGATGTCGGCCTCACCCAGCAGGATCATGCCTTCGCTGCGCGGGCTGCCGGTTCGGCGGGCCAAGCGTAGGCCTCGCTGAAACAGCTGCATGGCGTCATCGATCTCGCCTCTGGCATGGATGGCGACGGCGTAGTTGTTGAGGGCCAGGATGTGGTCGGGCGAGCCGTTGTACTTCGCATCCAGGATCGCCAGGGCCTTTCGGATGTAGGCATCAGCCTCCATGCCCCTGCCCAAGCGGCCCATTGTGTTGAACAGCTTGACCAGGGACATGGCCTCTCGGTAACTGTCCCCGGTCTGCTGAAACAGTTCGATGGCGAGGCGGAGTTCCTGCTCGGCCAGGCGCTTCTCACCGCCGGCATGGACGATGGCCACGGCCCGCCACTCGTGCACCGATCCATCGATCGATGGATTTGTCCCTGGCGGCACCCGGGCCACGATGCCGTCGAGGATCCGGAAGATGGATTCGGTGTCGATACGGCCCAGCGCCAACCAGCACTCGATGAACTCCGCAGTGCTCCACAGCTCGATGGGTGGGTTCTCGTCCATCTGCGCCCGAGCCTTCAGAAGCATCTGTCGCGCCTCATCTTCCTTCCCCTGGTCCAGCCGGAGCCAGGCGAGACGCAAGTACACCCCCGGGACTCGCAGGTCGTGTTCCTCAGCCCAGGCCATCCACTGCTCGACGGTCTGGAAATGGGCCTTGCGAGTCATTTCGAGGACGTTCTTCTCGATCAACCCAGCAGCCCGCATCCGGGACCCGGCTTCCAGGTAGGTTTCGACAGCCTCCTCGATTCGCCCCTGCCGGGAGAGATAGCCCGCCGCACGCATGCGCAGGCGCTTCAACCGCCGAGGGTCTTCTCGGCCGGCCGCATCCAGCAGAAACTGCCGGAACAACGGGTGAAACTCAAAGGTCGTAGCCTGGTCTTCGCTGACGGAAACAAACAGCCCCTTCTTCACCAACAGCGGGAGCATCTGGCCGCTATCCGTGGCGCGAAGAACGGTGTCGCAGGCCTGGACGGACATCACAGGCAAGCAGGCTGCATCCAGCATGAACTGCCTGGTGGCCGGCGCCTGCTGGCCCAGCACCACCGACGCTAGATAGTCATAGACCAGGGGCTGTCCCCCGTCCGTGAACGCCCGAACGTATGCTGCCGATACGTTCCCGGTCAGGAGCAAACCGGTGATCCAGCCTCGCGTCGATTGGATCAGCGCCTCCGCGCTCTCGAGGCTGAGATCCTCCCCGCCCTGCAACCGGGAAAGCTCGACGAGTTCATCGGCGGTGAACGCCAAGTCGTGCGGACCGAAACCGGCCAAGTCGCCGTCGGCCATCAACCTAGCGAGGGACACCTCAAGCACCTCACGTCCGGCGGCGATGATCGTCATCGGCTCGGGAAGCTCGGCCGTGAGAACATCCAACAGATCGATCGCCTGCGGCGAGGCGTTCAGCAGATGGACATCATCGAGAACCAGGACGAAGGGCTCACGCGCCGACTGTGTCACACCGTCTGCGATCGCTCGCGCCATGGCCGCCGGGCTTCCAGATCCCATGGAGCCTTCGGCGAAGGCAGCGGCGAACTTGCGATGGCGCCGTCCAAGGGAGGCACAGATCGTCTCGGCCAGACGCACCGCATCCCGGTCGGCTGCGGTCAGGCGGACCCAACAGGTGGGGATGTCAGCGTGCGCGGCAAAGTCTGCCAGCAACGTCGTCTTGCCGTAGCCAGCCGGGGCCGCGAGGACAATCAGCTTCCGGGAGATGTGGGTCAGCAGCGCGTCAACGAGCCGGGCGCGATGGAGCTTCGTCCGGTCGAACGCTGGCGGCGTGATATTGTGCTTATGGAGCGGGTCCGGTCTCGGCACCGACCCTCCGGCGCACTCACGCGGGCGGAGCCTGGACAGGTGCTGCGCGGCGGCAATCCCCCGCGCACTGTCGCTCAGCCCCCGCGGCCTGCGACACCCGGCTCCGACAGCATGATTATAAGGTACAAGGCTACGGGACCGAATGCCGGGAAACCGAGGGTCAGGCCGCTGGAGCGACGGGGCTGAACTCAGCCCAGAGCGATGTCTGCAGGCCTCGGTCGGGATAGCTGGCGGTCACCTGCAAGCGGAACGGGCCCTGCTCCGGCTTGGCCGATCGCAAGTGCAGGGTGAGCGTGAACTCGTGATCCACGCACTCAATCACCGCCGCCTGCGCTCGCTCGCCGCCCTTACCATCGAAGATCCTCAACTCCACATCCGGGCGATCGAGGAACGGAGTGAGGCGTACGGCGACCTTCACGCGCCGACCGTCGGGGTACGGCGAGGCGGCGGCCTCCAGCACGCGCACGTCTTCAGGCGGAACCGGAACCAAGTCAGGCTCGACGAATTGCAGATCCATTCCGCCAACTCCCTTTGCATGCAGCGCAGACAGCCCTCCGCCTCCGCCGGCGGCCCCAGCTCACTCGTCGAAGAGGTAGGTTGCCTCCGCATAGTAGCGCACGCGTCGCGTGGCGACGATTGTGCGGAGCCAATGCTCGAGCTCCTCCTGCTTCCCATCGATCGGCCGATCTGACCCCAGGCGATCGAGCGGGTAGTGCACGCGCAGGGCGCGCGGCGAGACGATGAAGCGCGTCAGGCCGGCCGGAAGGAGGACACCTTGCGCCACGGCGCGGATGACGTCTTCCAGTTCGAATCGCGGAAAGACCACGAGCGCCGAGAAGTCCGGGTACAGTCGCTCCAGGCCGGTGGCCCTCACAGCGCTGATCCTCTCCAGCTGGCAGAGTTCCCTGTAGGCATCCACGATCCGGTGCAGGTTCGCCACTCTCCAGCGAAGGGGGGCGGTCTCGCCCACGATCTCCAGCGTCCCTTGTCCCTGCATCGCCAGGTAGGCCAGGCTGGCCCCGGCGCTCAGATTGAACGTTGCCCGGTCTAGATCGGAACGCACGAGAGCCAAGTCGGGGAAAGCGACCAGCGCCTCCAGCAAGGCCTCGACCGAGATACAGCGCAGCAGATGATTCCAAGTCTCAAGGCGCACCGAGTTGTCGCCTGGGTGGACAACCTGCACCAAGAGGTGAGGCAGCTCCATCACCCGAAACGCCTCGGTGCGGTTGGCTCCATCTAGGACTACGTAGCGTTCGGTCCGCTCACTCAGAGGTAGAACGATCGGGGGATTCTTGAGAACGCCGTCTGCGCGCAGGCGGGTAACGAGCGGCGCCGACCGGGTCTGATCGAACTGCTCGTGCGGCAGCAGTGTACCGACAGGCACGATTCTCAGGTCAGGCAGGTCCAGTGGTGTTGCCATCCGGCGATTCGATTCCTCTCCTCGCCGGAGCTGAAGCCCCGCTCTCCGGCAGGCTCGAGGGAGGCTACCATGGTTGCACTCGCGCTTCAAGGAACAGGCCCCCTTCTCGCTCATGTCAGGCGAGGCTATAATCCTTCCGTCTGCTCAACTGTCCGCTGTGCGCGCACGCGCTCCATCCCCGGAGCCAGGATCGCCGGGCGCCGAATGGGCCTTCTTGCCACCGAGAGACTTCAGACCGAATGCAATCCGCTGGAAGGGAGCACGAGGATATGAGCCTGTACGATGACGCTGTCGGCTATGCCCGCCAGCATCAGGACCAGTCGCTTCGGGCACTGATGGAGCTTCTCCGGATCCCGTCCGTCTCCACCTTGCCCGAGCACAAGCCCGACATGTTGCGGGCAGCCGATTGGCTCGCTCAGCGCCTGAGAACCCTGGGCTTCGAAGGGGCGGAGGTTTTCCCGACGGCCCGGCATCCGGTGGTCTATGCCGAGTGGATGCGGGCCGGACCCGAGGCGCAGACCATCCTCTACTACGGCCACTACGATGTCCAACCCACGGATCCCATCGATCTGTGGCGCACGGATCCGTTCGACCCTACGATCGATGGCGAGAACTTGTTTGCCCGCGGCGCTTCCGACATGAAGGGCCAGGTGATGGCGCACCTGAGCGCGATCGAGGCGATCCTCCACCATCGGCCACTGCCGGTTAACCTGAAGATGATGCTGGAGGGCGAAGAAGAAGTCGGTTCTCCCAGCCTGCCCGCATTCGTTCAGGCACACAAGACCTTGCTCAAGAGCGACTTCTGCCTTAACGGCGACTCGGGGATTCTGGCAGCCGACGTGCCGGCAATGACGATTTCGCTTCGCGGACTAGCGTACTTCGAGATCAACGTCAGCGGTCCGGCGACCGACTTGCACTCCGGCGGCTTCGGCGGCGCGGTCGACAACCCGGCGCTAGTGCTGTGCCAGGTTATCGCCGCCATGCGCGACAAGGACGGCGTGATCCAGCTTCCCGGATTCTATGACAAGGTCCGGCCGCTCTCCGCGGTCGACCGCGCGGAAATGGCCAAGCTGCCCACGAATGAGGCGTGGTGGCAGGCACAAACCGGAGTGCCGGCGCTGGCAGGCGAGGCAGGCTTCACTTCCACCGAGCGGGCCACTGCCCGCCCGACATTGGACGTCAACGGATTTCTCACCGGCTTCATCGGCGCCGGCTCGAAAACGGTGCTGCCCGCCAAAGCCATGGCCAAGATCTCAATGCGTCTTGTGCCTGACCAGGCCCCTGTGGAAATCCGCGCCGCGTTGGAGCAGTTCCTGCGGGCCAACATGCCTCCAACCGTCACGTGGGACATCCTGGAACACGCCAGCTGCCGCCCCTCGATCATTGCGATGGACTCGGCGCCCGTGGCGGCTGCCTCGAGAGCGCTGCAAGCCGTGTGGGGTAAGGCGCCGCTCTTCGCTCGAACCGGCGGGTCAGTCCCGGTCGTGGGACACATCAAAGACATACTCGGCCTCGACAGCATGCTCCTCGGGTTTGGTTTGCCCGACGATAATCTGCATGCTCCGAACGAGAAGCAGCACGTCCCTACCTTCTTCAAGGGTATCGAAACCTATATCCGCTTCTACGAGGAAATCGCTGGCTAGCAGAGAGAGGCTGACGGACGCGCCTGGAAAAGCCTCCCCCGCCCTGTACGGCGGCCAGGCCGTCATCGAGGGGGTGATGATGCGCGGCCCGCGCCTGTGCGCCGTCGCAGTCCGTGCCCCCGACAACCAGATCGTACTCGATCAACACCTCCTCCCGGGATGGAGCCGAGAGCGCATTGCCCGCCTGCCCGTGCTGCGTGGGCTGTTCGTACTGTGGGATTCCCTTTCCTTGGGCTTCCGGGCGCTGGCCTTCTCGGCTGACGTCCAGGCGGGAAACCGAGAGCAGATCGGCCCCAAGGCGATGGCCGGCACGCTGGTAGCCTCGCTGGGAATCGCGCTGGTCATCTTCTTCGCCCTTCCCGCTGGAGCGGCCTACGGACTGGAAGTCCTGCTCACCGTTCCCTCATGGATCAGCTCACTGCTGGAGGGCACTCTGCGTCTTTTCCTGCTGGTCGGCTACATCACCGCCATCGGCAGGGTACCCGAGATCCGCCGGGTGTATGCCTATCACGGCGCGGAGCACAAGACGATCAACGCCTATGAGGCGCGTGACCCTTCGATGACGCCCGAAAGCATTGCCCGTTTTCCGAGGCAGCATGCGCGCTGCGGCACGGCCTTTCTCCTGACGGTCGTCGTGTTCTCGATTCTGATCTTCGCCCTGCTCGGCCCGATGCCTATCGGCTTGCGGCTGCTGAGCCGAATCCTGTTGATCCCGGTAGTGGCTGGGATCTCGTATGAGTACATTCGATGGACCGGCCGCCATCAGCAGGCTTGGTGGGCGAGGATCCTGCTGCTTCCCAACCTAGGGCTGCAGGAGCTCACCACGCGCGAGCCGGACGCGGCCATGATCGAAGTTGCGCTCAGTGCCTTCGAAGCCCTTCGCTCGGCAGAGGCCGAGGCGCTCCAGGCAGAAGCCTAGCCGCACCGTTTCAGCCTGACGCCCCGCGCCTCGCCTCTCGCCGCTCCAGCAGCTGAAGGCTAGCCTCCCAGTTAGCACGTTCTCCGGCCACTCGTGACGTAGCCTGGAGAAGCGCCCCTCAGCGCCCCGCCAGGTGGCTTGCGCTCGCATGCCCCGGCTTCAGACCGCCAAAGCCTGCCGGGGCGCCTGCCGTACGGTACAATCCGTTCGGCCAAGACACCCATGCCGGCGACGATCGTTCTGCGCACCCAACGCTTCGAAGTCCGTCACGGAATGACGATTCGCGATGCGCTCAAGCGGCTGGACATCCTACCTGAGACCGTGCTTGCCACCCGCGAAAACCAGCTTGTGACAGATGATGTCGTCCTGCAAGATGGGGATGTGATCCGGCTGGTCGCCGTGATCTCGGGAGGGTCAGCGCCGGTATGAAATGCCGGAAATGCGGCGCGACCGCTGCCATCAACATGCGCCAGCATCGGCTGGCCTTGTGCGGCCCGCACTTCCTCGATTGGGTTACTCAGCAGACCCTGCGTTCGATCGAGCGCTATCGCATGTTCTCGCCTGAAGACCGGCTGCTGGTTGCGGTCTCCGGCGGCAAGGATTCGCTCAGCCTGTGGGATGTCTTGCTTCGCCTCGGGTACCAGGCCGACGGGCTGTACATCGGGCTGGGCATCGACGCCGGGGTCGGCTACTCGGATCAGTCACAGGCTCGCTGCCAAGACTTCGCCTCGAGTCGTGAGCTGCGCCTCCACGTCGTGGACGTCCCGGCTGAGCTGGGCGCCGCCATCCCTGAAGCGGCGCGCCTCACGCACCGCGGCCAGCAGAAGCCATGCTCCGTTTGTGGCCTGACCAAGCGTCACGTCATGAACCGCGTGGCCCTCGAGGGAGGCTACACCGTCCTTGCCACCGGACACAACCTGGATGATGAGGCGGCCGTCCTGCTCGGGAACACCTTGAGCTGGTCGGTGGGCTATCTGGCTCGCCAGGGGCCTGCCCTCGAGGCCGGGGCTGGGTTTGTGCGAAAGGTCAAGCCGTTCTGTCGCCTCTACGAGCGGGAGACCGCGGCTTATGCCCTGCTGCGTCAAATCAATTACGTCTATGACGAGTGCCCACATGCCGAGGGCGCGACCCATCTGGCGCACAAGGAACTCTTGAACCGCCTCGAATCCGAGCGGCCTGGCGCCAAACTGTCCTTCTATCTGTCTTTTCTTCGGGCTCGGCAGACTGGTGCCTTTCCGCTCCCGGCCGCGGGTAACGGCGCACATCTCCTTCCCTGCTCCACCTGCGGCCAGCCCACCTCCGCACCCGGACAGTGCAGCTTCTGCCGCACCTGGGATCGAGTCCAACAGCGGCAGGGCACCGCTGGCAGCTGAGTCGGGCCGACGCTTCCTCCCAAGGCGAGAGCGAATCTCCTCGCCAGGCGCCGACCCACGCCTCAGTCAACCGATCAGGGGCTGCTCTCGCCAGGCCCGAGAAGCCCGTACGATGATGTGTGGAATCGATCGAGGTTGCAGCCACCGTCAACGCGGATGGGCTTAGGCCGTCTCCAGGTAGGCACCCACCTCCCAGTCGGTCACATGGGTCCGGTAGGTATCCCACTCTGCTCGCTTGGCGCGGACAAACGCCTCATACGCCTCGGAACCCAGCGCCCCGGTCATCAGGGCATCGCCTTCGAGTTCGTCCAGGGCCTCGGCCAGCGAGCCCGGCAGTTGCTGGACCCCCAAGCCGCGCAGCTCGACCTCGGTCATCTCATAGATGTTCATGTTGTTCACCGGCGGAGGGCAGGACAGACCGCGGTCGATTCCATCCAGGCCTGCCGCCAGCATGACGGCGAAAGCCAGGTACGGATTGCAGGAGGGATCCGGACAGCGCAGCTCCGCCCGCGTGGCTATGGATCTCTCGTCCATGTGGCGAGGAATGCGGATCAAGGCGGACCGATTGATCTGCGCCCAGCACACATACACCGGCGCCTCATACCCAGGGACGATCCGCTTGTACGAATTGACCGTCGGCGCCACGACCGCCGCCAGGCCGCGCGCATGCGCCAGCTGCCCGGCGACAAACTGGTAGGCGGTCTTGGAGAGTCTGAACTCGTCGCTCCGCTCGAAGAACAGGTTCTTGCCCTTCGTGTCAAACAGGGATTGGTGGCAGTGCATGCCCGATCCATTGATCCCGAAAATCGGCTTCGGCATGAAGGTCGCCACCAGATCGTGTTTGGCCGCCAGCGCCTTGACTGTGTACTTCAACGTGATGACATTGTCGGCGGCCCGCACGGCGTCGGTGTAGCGGAAATCAATCTCGTGCTGGCCGAGGGCGACTTCATGATGCCCGGTCTCAACTTCGAGCCCCATGCTTTCCAGCGCCAGCATCAGTTCCGCCCGGACCCGCTGCGCATCATCACTGGCAGAGAAATCGAAGTACCCGCCCACGTCATGCGGGACGGGATGAATCGTGGTCGAGCCGTTCTTCCGCAGCAGGAAGAACTCCGGCTCCGGCCCCACGTTGTATTCCCAGCCACGCTGGCGCAGCACATCGGTCGCTCGCTTCAGAACCCCTCGCGGGTCTCCGGCGAAAGGGACGCCGTCCGGCCGGTAGATGTCGCAGAACAGCCGGGCGCGCCTTCGCTCAGGATCGCTCCAGGGAAGCACCGCATACGTCTCGGCGTCCGGGACCAGACGCATGTCGCTTTCCTGAATGCGGGCGAAGCCTTCGACGGAAGAGCCGTCAAACCACACACCATCTTCCAGTGCCGTCTCGAGCTGCTGGACCGGCAGGTCTACGCTCTTGACCGCTCCGGTCACATCCGTGAATTGCAGGCACACGAACTTGACACGGTCTTCTGCCACGCGCTTCAACACTTCCTTGTCCATGACCCTCCTCCTTGTGAGTGCCTCATCCGGCACAGGCGGCCTACGCGCAAATGCGAAGCGGGCACGCAGGGCGTGCCCGCCGGATCAGCCCACAACGGCTTCGCCCCTTCCCGGTCCCAGGCCCATCCGACCCGCGATTGGCCTGTCCACCGTCGGCACCCTTGTCCCGGCTGTCACCAGCCGGTTTTACGCGCCGACTTTCTCGGAAGGGAGAGCGGAAGCCGGTGGCCGGCTTGGAGGCATCCGCTGATCGGTCGATTTTCCCCCGGCTTGCCGGGGTTAGCCCCGCCCCGCGGCGAGGAACCTCCGCCTCGTGATCTCGGCCCGCGGCCGAGACCCATACGCTGGTCTCCCTATTCAGTTGTCGCTTGTCAACCTGGGTGATTTTAGCAAACCCTCGCCCCCGAGTCAATCACGTGAATGGGCCCAGGACCTTTGAGGCACGCTGCAATCGCCTCTTGCCATCCCGGCAGGACACCGGGACGGTGTGGCGGGAGGCGAACTCACCCACGGGTAGCGGGACAGACTAGCCTCCGGCCTCACCCCACTGCTCCGGCTGTTGTCCGCTGGGCAATGCAGTCGTCGCCGCACAGGGGGAGCCCTTCCAGTGTGCTGCGCGACCCCTCCGCTTCCCTCCGCTTCGCTACGGGATGCTGCGCGATCGCTACGGAGTGCTTCGCGAGGGACAGGGTGGGGGTTCGACCGATGGAAGCAGGGCCGCCCTCAGAACGGGGAGTGCTGCTCTCATCGTCTCATGACTTTCTGAACCTGCTCAACATGGCCGTGAATCGACCGACACCCATTCCGGACACGCCGCCCCCGCCTTACCCGGCAGCATGCGCAGGCAGAGTATCCATCGGGTGGCCGCCCGAATGCGGCAACTGTGCGCGCTGCGAACGCCGGGAACCCAGACGATCTCTTCGTCGTGCACCACAACCGGCCAGTTTCGCCTGGCTGGGGCAGGAACATGCGCCCGCGCCAGCAGATCCGCCACTCTGGCCGTGCCCTTCATCCCGAGCGGGACCATGCGATCCCCCTCCTGCCAGGGCCGGACCTCGATCGAGCCTTGGACCACTCCGGCGTCCAGCCAGGCGATCGAGGATGTGCCTTGACGCCCGGCCTGGCCAGTGGCCCCCCGTCCGCCTGGGCGCCGCTCCGCAGTCACAGTCCATCCTTCCGCCAGTTGAATCGGCCGGCCGACAAGTAGTCGCACCGGAGCTCGGGACTCGCTCTGCGGATACAGGCCCCATGCAATCGCCGGGCCACGGGCAAGGACCAAGTCCTTTCCTGCCCGCCAGGCATCGACCCCCGCTCCCAGCTGCTCGTGGCGGTCCTTCGAGTCTGTGCACAGGCGATGGAGACGCTCAACCGCGCCATACTCGTCCGCCAGCTCATCAGAGGCCAAGGCGGTCATCGTCCGCCGCAACAGCAGGCGTTGGACGGCCTCCGGCAGGGCCTGGAGAGGACCCAGGTGAACGACAATGCATACGGGGGTCTCCACCGCGACCTCGCACCAATGTCGCTCTACAAGCTGCTGCAGCGCCTCATGGGCGGTTGCCGTGGATGCGGCCGCACGATGGATCGCCTTGCGGGCGTGCGGATTGAACGTCTCAAGATAGGGAATCAAATCCCGCCGCAAACGGTTGCGCAGGAGTCTCACATCCTCGTTGCTCGGGTCGCGGACAAACAGAATGTCGCGGCTTTCGCAGAAGGAGACGGTTTCGCTCCGCCAGACCTCGATCAGGGGTCGGATGAGCATCCGCCCGGCGGCAGCCCCCGACGATGTGATCCGGTGCAGCGGCTGACCCGGGAGCATTCCCTGTAGCCCTTGGGTGCCCGCACCACGCAGCAGGTGCAAAAGAACCGTCTCAACCTGGTCGTCGGCGGTGTGGCCCGTTGCGACAGCACCCGCGCCTGTTTCGGCCGCCACGCGGGCGAGGAAGGCGTAGCGCACGCGCCGGGCCGCTTGCTCTATGTTCTCTCCAGAGCCCCTCAGGGCAAGCACGTCTGCGCGTTCGGCGACGGCCGGTACCCCGCGCTCGGCCGCCGCCCGGAGCACATGCTGCGCTTCCTCCCAGCTCCCCGGGCGAAGGCCGTGGTCGAGATGGGCCACCACGACGTGGTAGCCCAAGGCCCACAGACACTCCAGAAGCGCCATGCTGTCAGGGCCGCCGGAGACTGCGGCCACGACCGGCTCTGCGGGCCTTAGGAGCCTTCTGCGGGCGATGTGGGAGCCAACGCGGGCGATCAGGTCATCCAAGGTATGGCGATTATAGTGCAGGCGTGGGCAAGTACTAGCGGTGGATTAGACATAACAGCGCGAGCCGCCCCGCTCCAACCCCTATGCTATAATCGCACGTTGCTTGCCACCTGGCGGCGGAGGCCTCGCGTTGGCTGTCAACCCGCTTACCTGGTTCCTCGGCCTGTTTTCCCTGGATATCGGGATTGACTTGGGCACCGCGAACACGCTGGTCAGCGTCCGCGGCAAAGGCATTGTAATCAACGAACCGTCCTGGGTGGCCATCGAGAAGAAGAGCAAGCGTCCACTGGCCATCGGTGCCGAGGCCAAGGAAATGGTCGGCCGCACCCCTGCCAACGTCGTGGCCCTGCGGCCGCTGAGAGACGGAGTGGTCTCCGAGTTCGAGATCACGGAGGCAATGCTTGAGTACTTCATCGGCAAAGCCCATGAGCAAAGCATCGTGCCAGTCCCGCGCCCAAGGGTGGTGGTTGGGGTCCCCAGCGGCGCCACTGAGGTCGAAAAGCGCGCCGTTTACGATGCAACCATGGCAGCCGGCGCCCGTGAGGCGTTTCTGGTTGAGGAGCCCACGGCCGCTGCCATCGGGGCGATGCTCCCCGTGGGGGAAGTCGGCGGTTCCATGATCGTCGACATCGGCGGCGGAACGACCGAGCTCGCCGTCTTCTCCATGGGCGGCATTGTGGTCTCCCGCTCGCTGCGGGTTGCCGGCGATGAGATGGACCAGGACATCGTCAGCTACGTGCGCAACAAGTACAACCTGCTGATCGGCGAGCGAATGGGTGAACGCGTCAAGATCGCGATCGGTTCTGCCTACCCGCTGAAAGAAGAGCGGATGGCCAGTGTCCGCGGCCGGAACTTGGTCAGCGGCCTGCCGGAGGCCGTTGAAGTGTCCTCCGTCGAGATCCGCGAGGCCTTGTCGAGTTCGGTGAAGATCATTGTCCAGACGATCAAGGATGCGCTCGACGAAGTCCCCCCTGAGATCGTAGCCGACTTGATGGACAGCGGGATCTGTCTTGCGGGAGGGGGCTCGCAACTGCAGGGGATGGCCGACCGGCTTTCGAGTGAGCTGCGGATGCGCGTCTGGCTGGCTGAGGACCCGATGACCTGCGTCGTGCGCGGCGCCAGCGCAATCCTGCAGGACCTCGAGGCCAACCGCAAGTTCCTGGTCAGTCTCGACCGGCCCACGGTCTGACTCTCCGGAGCGGGCGTGCCCACCCATCGAGTGAACTGGTAGCATGTCCCGGATTTCAGCCCGCGCCCTGGTCACCCTCGCCCTGGTGTTCCTCGCTCTCAGTGTGCTCATCCTGAGCCAGGCCGGTTACCTGCGACCTATCGAAGGCATTGCTATTCGTCCGATCATTGCCCTGCAATCCTGGATCGCTCCCCGGATGGCCGGCGTGCGCGGTCTCCTGTCGTCCCCCAACGACATCGCCACGCTACGTGTTCAGAACGTGGAGCTGCAAGCCGAGGTGGCGCGTCTTCAGCAGGAGGTGATCGTCCTGCGCGAGCGTGCTGCCGAGGCAGACATCCTGGCAGCGCTGTTGAATTTCGCCCGCACATCTCCCCAGAACCGATATGTCGCCGCCAGCGTGGTCGGCCGCGATGCCAGCCCCTTCCTGCGCTCGGTCTGGCTCGATGTCGGCACCGAGGACGGAGTGGCCCGGGGGATGCCGGTGGTCAACCAGGCCGGCCTGGTCGGCCGCATCGTCGAAGTCTACCCGAACGCCTCCCGCGTTTCCCTGATCACCGATCCCGGCGAAGCGGTCAATGTGCGGCTGCAGGACAGCCGCGCCGACGGCGTTACTTCCGCCCAACCCAATGGCGAGCTGCGGGTGGACATGATTGACCAGGATGCAGAAGTGTCGCCCAACGAGCTCGTGCTCACCTCCGGGCTTGGCGGCAACTATCCCCGCGATGTCCCGGTGGGCCAGGTGATCAGCGTGCGGAAGCGGGACTACGAGGTGTTTCAACAGGCGATCATCACGCCGAGCGTCGACTTCGAGGGTCTGGAGATATTGCTGATCATCACCAGCTTCACGCCATTCGAAGCCCAGCTGGGGCAATGAGTCGATGGCTTACCTCGTCCTGCTCCCGATCACGCTCGTGCTCGTCGCTGCGCAGACGACGATTCTCCCGCAGTTCGAGCTCCTCAATGGACGGGCGGACCTTGTTCTGCTGCTGGTGGTGGGGTGGGCCATGACCGGCCGTGTGGAACAGGCGATGGTCGTAGGCCTGGTCGGCGGGATGCTTCTCGACCTGTCCTCCGGCGTTCCGCTCGGCATTTCATCTCTGGCGCTGATCGCCGCCGCCAATGTGGCAACCCTGACCCAGGGACGACTATGGCGAGCGCATCAGTTTGCTGCCCTCGGGAGCGTCCTCATCTCTTGCCTGGTGTACTATACGATCCTGGGGACGGGCGCGGTGATCACCAGGCCGAGCCTGGACCTGGCGTCAAGCCTTGCCAGAATCGTTCTACCGGCGACGCTGCTCAACCTGCTCTTCGCCATTCCGGCCATGCAGCTTACCGGCGGCCTGGAACGGGCCTTGTTCCCTCCTAAGGTGGTCCTGTGAAGTACAACGGGAATGGATCGGCGAAGATCCCTCGTTGGCGGCTCGGCCTTACCTACGGACTGATGCTAGGTCTGATGTTGTTGTTCATCGGGCGACTGTTCTCTTTCCAGATCCTACGCCATACCGAGTTCCTCGAGTCCGCCCGCGAGAACCGAATCACCAAAGTCAATGTGCCTGCACCGCGTGGTGTCATCTATGACCGCAACGACTACCAACTGGTGAGGAACGTTCCGACGTTCAACGTCGTGGTCACGCCAGCCCTGCTTCCCGACAGCCTGGCCGAGGTCGAGGAGATCTACACCCGGCTGGCGGAGCTGACAGGCGTTCCCCTCGACCAGCAAGGCCCACCGGCCGCCAAGTGCATCGCCGGCCGCGGTGTTCGCCAGCTGGTGGAAGAGGGGGCAACCATCGCCCCGTACGAATCGTGGCCCATCTCCTGCGATGTGTCCGAATCGCTGGCGCGAGTCGTGCGCGAAGAACAGGTCGATCTTCCGGGCGTTGCCATCGAAGTTCAGCCGGTGCGAGAGTATACGACGGGCGATCTGTCTTCGGCCCTGATCGGCTACCTGGGTCCGATCCCGGCGGCCTTCGCCGAGCTGTACCTGGCGCTCGGGTTCGATCCGGGGCGCGACAAGGTGGGCTATGCCGGGGTCGAGGGCGCCTATCAGGAAACCCTGGCGGGCAAGAATGGGTCGAAGGACGTGGAGGAAGACGTCGCCGGGCAGCAAATCCGCGAAATCGGCGAGGTGTCGCAGCCGCAGCCCGGAAACAGCCTGCGGATGACCATCGACACGCGGCTCCAGGCCGCGGCCGAGGCCGCCCTGGCCGCCCGCATCGACTTCATGAACCGTTACGCCGGGGAGACCAAAGTCCCGCTCGGAGTGGCGATCGCCACCAATCCCCAAACGGGGGAAATCCTGGCGATGGTCAGCCTGCCCACCTACGAGAACAACCGTCTGGCTCGGATCATCCCCCAGGACTACTTCGAGCAACTGGTCGCCGATGAGCGCGGCAAGCCGCTGATCAACCATGCGATCTCATCTGAGTTCCCGCCGGGTTCGACCTTCAAACTCGTCACCGCCACCGGCGCCTTGAACGAAGGTGTGATCACACCCAACACCGTGCTGGTCGACCCGGGGCAGATCACCATCCAGAACGCCTATTTCCCCAACGACCCCGGCCTGGCCAAGAACTTCGTATGCTGGAAGCCCGGCGGTCACGGACGGATTCGTTTCCTCGATGCCCTGGCCCAATCATGCAATGTGTATTTCTACAAGGTGGGCGGCGGATTCCCGGGCGAGCCGATTGAGCCCGGCGGTCTGGGAATTGAGCGCCTGGGTATCTACGCCCGTGCCCTTGGGTACGGATATCAGCTCGGGATCGAGCTCCCGGCCGAAGAGGGCGGGCTGATCCCCAGCGAGGACTGGAAGCGCATCAACCTTGGGGAAAACTGGTCCACCGGCGACACCTACAACTCGGCCACCGGCCAGGGATTCGTACTGGCCACGCCCTTGCAGGTGCTCAATTCCGTCGCCACCCTTGCCAACGGGGGCAGAGTGATGTGGCCGCATCTGTTGTCCGAGGTGCTGGACGGCGAGGGCAACGTCATCGAAGACATCGAACCCTGTCTCTTGTGGGACATCGCCGACGGGGTTATCACGCCCTCCGAAGACATCGGACGTTGCATCAAGGCCCCCCAAGACGTCCTCGATCAAATGGCGCAGCGCCCTCTGCCCTCCCCCGACATCCAGGTGTCCCCCGAAGTCATCGACCTTCTTCGCCGCGGCATGCAGCGAGTGGTGACCGAGGGCACGGCGGCGGGGTATGCCGACCTCGAGAACATCTCGTCCGGCGGCAAGACCGGGACAGGTGAGTTCTGCGACACGGTCGCCCGAGACCAGGGTTTGTGTGTCCCCGGACAATGGCCGACTCACTCCTGGTACGCGGCGTTCGCGCCCTACGAGAACCCAGAGATCGCGGTGGTGGTCTTCGTCTACAACGGCGGCGAGGGCGCCATCACAGCCGGGCCGGTCGTCCGCGAGATTCTGGAGACGTATTTCGCCCTCAAGGCCGGAGATGCCTCGCGGGAGTTATAGCGCCGCAACAGGCTGTTGCACTATAATGGCGAGTTTGAGCCGGACCATGGATGCAGCCCTCGAGATCAAGGGGACGAGTGAAGGCCTGCTGGCGGTCCTGCCGGACGACGATTGGCAGGTCTGCGTGCAGGCCCTGCTCGAGACGATCGATCAAAGGGCGGATTTCTTCCGCGGCGCCCAGCTTTCGCTGCAGATGGGAGACATCGAGGCCCGGGCGGGAGAGCTGGGAGGTTTGCGCGACACGCTTGCGGGGCGAGAGGTCCACCTCAAGTCCGTCCGGGCGCAGAACCCGGTCACGCTGGAGGCCGCCGCAAATCTCGGGCTGCTCGAACGATCCCGCCCTGCCAGCCCGCTGCCCGGCGAGGCCGAAGACCAGGCGACTGACCTACAGGTCGACGGGGACACGAGCCTGTTCTTGCAGCGTACGTTGCGCTCGGGCCACAAGGTCCACTACCCGGGGCATGTTGTCGTTCTGGGCGACGTCAACCCCGGAGCCGAGATCGTCGCCGGAGGAAACGTGATTGTCTGGGGCCGGCTGCGTGGCATGGTCCACGCCGGCGCCGGGGGGCAGGAGTCGGCGGTCGTGTGCGCCCTGGATCTGGCGCCGACTCAGCTCCGCATCGCGACCCATATCGCCGTGTCGCCCGAACGCAAGGGCAAACCCCGGCCGGAGGCCGCCCTGATACGCGACGGGCAGCTCGTAGCCGAACCCTGGTCGCCCGAGGGCAAGCGATAGGAGATCTGTTAGTTGGAGACGGCATGACCGCAAAGACAGCAACGCTCACCTCCGGAAAGGGCGGCGTCGGAAAAACGACAGCCACGGCTAACATCGGTGTCGCATTGGCCGCCAATGGGCTGCGGACCGTCTGCCTGGATGCGGACATCGGCCTGCGAAACCTCGACGTGGTCATGGGGCTTGAAAACCGCATCGTGTACGACCTGGTGGATGTGATCGAAGGGCGCTGCAAACTGCGCCAAGCGCTGATCAAGGACAAGCGCCTCAATGACCTGTACCTGCTCCCGGCTGCGCAAACCCGGGACAAGACCGCTGTCTCGCCGCAGGACATGGTCCGCCTGGTTGACGAGCTGCGCGGGGAGTTCGACTGGGTCCTCATCGACTCGCCGGCCGGCATTGAGCGCGGTTTCCGCAACGCGATAGCCCCGGCGGACCTGGTCCTGATCATCACCAACCCGGAGGTCTCGGCCGTGCGCGACGCCGACCGAATCATCGGGCTGATCGAGGCCGAGGAGAAGGGCCCACCCAAGCTGATTGTCAACCGGATGAAGCCGGAGATGGTTCGCCGCGGCGAAATGCTTGGCACGGCGGATATTCTCGAGGTGTTGGCCATCGAATTGATCGGCATCGTCCCCGAGGATGAGACGATCGTCGTCGCCTCCAACCAGGGCTCACCGGCAGCCCTGGATGGGCGCAGCAAGGCCGGGAAGGCCTTCCGCCAGATCGCGCAGCGCTTGAACGGCGAACAGGTCCCCTTTGAGGACCTGGAGGCGAAGGATGGCTTCTTCGGGCGTCTGTCGCGTCTGGTCAAGCCAGGAGGCGAGGCATGAGCATCCTCGAACGACTTCGCGGTCAGGATCGCAACAGCGCGCATGCCGCCAAGGAACGACTGCAGTTGGTCCTGGTCCATGACCGGGCTGACCTGCCTCCCGGCAAGCTGGAAGCCCTCAAGGACGACTTGGTCAATGTCCTGTCGCGGCACATTGAGATCGACCGCTCCGCCGTCCAGATCTCGTTGACGCAGGATCGACACCGGCAGCGCCTGGTCGCCGACATCCCGCTGGCGCCGGCCCGCGCCCGACGCCGCGAAGCCAGGTAGGGACTTGCACACCTCCGCCCGGCTGTGGCGCCACTTCGATGTCGGCCTGCTGGCCGCCGTCGCCCTGCTGACGATCGCCGGGATCGCCATGATCCGCTCTGCCATCGGCGGCAATGAGAACCTGGCCGAGTTGGTCCCGCGGCAGGCGATCTATGCGGTCATCGGCCTGGTGATCGTCTTCGTTACCGCCACCATCGACTACCGGTTATGGTCGGCCGTGGCCCGCCCGATGTACCTGCTGATTCTCGTCGGGCTGGGGTTTATCCTTGCGGCCGGCTTCGTCGGCTTCGGATCGGCACGTTGGTTCAATGTCGGCATCGTCCTGATCCAACCGTCCGAGCTCAGCAAGATCGTGATGATCATCGTCCTGGCCGACTACATGGCGCGCCATCAACACGAGATCAGCGACCTGCGAGTCATTCTACGCAGCCTGGCGCTGGCCGGCGTCCCGTTTCTCTTGGTCTTCCTTCAGCCGGATCTCAGCACATCGATCGTCATCGGCGTGATCTGGCTGGCGCTGATCTGGGCCGCCGGCGCCGGACTTCGCCAGCTGGCCGCCCTCGGCGGCGTCGTCTTGGTGGCCGCGCTCGTGGCCCTGCCCTTCGTCGGCCGCTACTTCCTCACGGACTACTCGGCTGAACGCGACTTCCTCTTCATCAAGCACTACCAGATGGCCCGGGTTGCGAATTTCCTTTTTCCCGACCCGGAGGCGCACTACGGCGCCAGCTACAACGTCAACCAGTCGCTCATCTCCATCGGCTCTGGTGGCCTGTTCGGCCAGGGTTACGGCAATGGCAGCCAGGTCCAACTTCGATTCCTCAAAGTGCGCCACACAGACTTCATCTTCTCTGCCATGTCGGAGGAGTTCGGCTTTGTCGGTGCCGTCAGCTTCCTGCTCATGTTGATGTACGTGATCTACCGCTGCCTGCGGGCGGCCGCCCTGGCGCGCGATATGTACGGAGCGCTCATCTGCTACGGTGTGGCTGTGCTGCTCATGTTCCAGGGGTCATTCAACGTCGGAATGAACCTCAACCTGTTGCCGGTTTCCGGCCTGCCGTTGCCTTTCTTTAGCTACGGCGGCTCCTCGCTGGTGGCCTCCCTGATCGGAATCGGGCTGGTTGAGAGCGTCGTGCTCCGACACAAGCGGATAGAGTTGTAGAGCCACACCCGGGCACCGGCAACAGCTGCGCCAGCCGAGGATACGTTGAGTTCAGAGAAACCCGTCCGTGTCCGGTTCGCCCCCTCGCCCACTGGCCGTTTCCACATCGGCGGCGCTCGAACCGCTTTGTACGACTACCTGTTCGCCCGGCAGACCGGCGGGCAATTCATTCTGCGCATCGAGGATACTGACCAGAAGCGCTTCGATCCCGCGGCCGAGTCCGAAATCATCGAGAGCCTGCGTTGGCTTGGGATGGATTGGGACGAGGGACCGGATGTAGGCGGACCTTGCGGCCCATACCGGCAGTCCGAGCGGGAGGCGGAGTATCAGGCGCATGCCGGCTGGCTGATCGCCCAGGGGCACGCCTACCGGTGTTTCTGCTCAACCGAGCGCCTGGCACAGATGCGTCAGGCCCAGCAGCAAGCCAAACAGACACCTCGCTACGACGGCCTGTGCCGGCGGCTCGACCCGGCCGAGGCCGATTCAAGAGCCCAGCGAGGTGAAGCCCACGTTATTCGCTTCAAGACTCCCCGATCAGGGTTCACGACCGCTGTCGATCTGATCCGCGGCCCCATAACGGTTGAGAACGCCGACCTCGATGACTACATACTGATGAAGTCGAATGGACTGCCCGTGTACCACCTGGCGGCGATGGTGGATGACCGGCTGATGGGCATCACCCACGTCTTGCGCAGCTCCGAGTGGCTACCGACCTTCCCCCTGCATGTGCTGCTGTATCAAGCCTTTGGATGGGACCAGCCTGAGTGGGTCCACCTGTCGGTCTTCCTCAACCCCTCGGGGAAGGGAAAGATGAGCAAGCGCCAGGCCGTCGACGCCAGAGGCGGCGCCCAGACCATCCACACGTTGGAACTGCGCGATGCCGGCTATCTTCCCGAGGCTGTGGTGAACTGGATTGCCTTGATGGGCTGGTCGTTCGATGACCACACCGAAGTGTTCAGCATGCAGGATCTGATTCGAAGTTTCTCGCTTCACAAGTTGACGCCCAGCCCGGCCGCGGTCAACTACACCAAGCTCGATCACTTCAACGGCATCCACATCCGGTCGTTGAAGGTCCAAGACCTCAACTCCCGTCTGGTCCCGGTGTTCCAGGCGGCGGGTCTGCCTGCTACAACCTCGTCGCTTGAGGTCATCACGCCGCTGATCCAGGAACGGATCCGAACCCTGGGGGAGGCGGTCGAGATCGCCGGCTTCTTCTTCCGTGACTCTGTACTCGTCAGCCCGGAGGCCTTGGTCACCAAGGGAATGACGGCCGAGGGCGCGGGGCGGGCGCTGCGCCAATCGCATGCGCTGCTCTCCGCCGCGCCCCATTTCGACGCGGCGTCGCTTGAAGGCGGGCTGCGTCATCTGGCGGCGAGTGAGTCGCTGACGGCGGCTCAATTGTTCAGCGTGCTCCGGATCGCTGTCACCGGTCAGCCGGTCAGCCCTCCTTTGGTCGAGTCGATGGTTGTCCTCGGCAGGGACGTGGTAACCCGACGCGTCGACCAGGCGGCACGCCTTCTGGGCGGATAACCCCGTCGACGCCAGCCCCTGCCTTGCGTTGCCGCCCCACGGTCGCCATGTTAGAATGAGCGCGCACTGGGGGTTCGTCTAGTGGTAGGACAGCGGACTCTGAATCCGTATGCCGAGGTTCGAATCCTCGACCCCCAGCCACTTGTGCGGGCGCACGGCTCACTTGAAGCGTGCGCCCGATGCTTTCAGCTGCAAACGACAAACGGACTCGTCGAGTTCTGACTCCCGCATCACCCCTGCGGCGGGAGGCGCAAGCCTTCCATGTTGACCGCCTAGCGCGCGGCCTCTCCCCCCGGAAAACAGCCTACCTCCCTCGGATCCATTCCGGCGACCGGCTCACGGGGCGGGAAGACCGATCATGAGAACGGTATCATCTCCTTGGGAGAGAATGGAAATGGTCGCAATGCGGTTGTCCTTCGTCCATACTTGAATGATACTGACACCCTGTTTGGTGCTGCTCATCAATGTCCAGTTCTGCAGCGGCATCTGTGCTTGATAGAACCTATCGGCTTGATGCGGCGTATCTCCGGTTGTGAAGGTGACCGCCTGATCGTTGAGTTTGGCCAGCCCGGTCGCGCCGGGATACAAGGGCACATCCTCCGGCAGACCGGTTCCGGATTCTCCCACGGTCGGTTGCGGCCCGGGCGTCGGGGCCGTCTCGGGAGTTGACGCCGCGGCCGCCTGCTCCTTCGGGTTGTAGACCAGAATGGTCACGTCCAATCCGCCGGAATCCGCCGAATCGATGTTGACGGACAGGGACAGATCCCCCTTGGAAAACGCCGAGCCGACCGGCACCTCCAGCTCGCCGGTGGGTTCTTGCCCTTCAGCCGTCCATCCCAGAGAAGGAAGGGCTTGATAGTAGAAGTCCACCACTTGAGCGGCGCTGGAAGCCGTCTCGTAGTCCATCCACCCGCTGATCCGCTCTACATTCGTCGCGTCGGCCATCGCGGGAATGTCCACCGGGACGGGCATGCACCCCACGGGCAACGCGACCGAATCGGCCGCATTCACCTGACTGAGCTCATACGACCAGGTCTGCGCGGTCTCGATCCCCTGCCCGGTCGTGTTCGCCGGCATGGCGGCATTCAGCGTGTACTTGACCAGATACCCGCCCTCCTCTGCCAGCCAAAGGTCGCCCGTGATGGACGGCTTGGGGTCACTCAACGCGAGGGCGTTCTCGTCGAATTGGTAGTGGACGGCCGGGATCTCATTGATCGTCTCTGGTCCCAGTTTCGTGGCCTCCGAGACGGGCAGCAGCAGTTCGGCCGGCTCCAGAACCTCCTCCGGGAACAACTCCCCCTCCGTCCCCTGACAGGTGTCGTCGGCGGCATTCCAGCGGTACGCCGCGGGACCCGTCCCGATCGCGCGGAAGTAGTACGCGGGTTCATCGGTTCCCTGCAATTCCTGGAGGAAATCGGATTGCCCGGATGCGCGCGTCAGCTCAATGTGGGTATGCCGTTCAAGAGGCTCACCATCCCATGTGCCGACGATCTCCTGATGGAAAGAGGCGTGATAGCTTGCCAGATCCGCCAACCCCACCCGAGGGTCACCCAACAGACCGGGAGCGTTGTGCAAGGCAGTCTGCCCTCCCCCGGAGCTTCTGGACTGCAAGAAGGGTATCGAGAAGGAGCAAGCCAACAGGAGCACGAGCGGGAGAAGCAACGCGATCCGAAGATGCCGGGAGCGAGGCTGTTTGCTCATTATGGCTCCACCCTTTCCAGCGTCACCGTGGCAGTATAGGAGAAGGAGAGGCCGGGATTCCCCTTCATTCTGTTCATGGGAATCTCGAACATGTCCAGCTGGATGTCCTGCTGTCCGCCGCCGGAAGGAAACGTTGCGCTGATCCACGGATCCTCATTGGAAGTGCTGCCATAGACGCCGGTCACCGACCGGGTGTCTCCGTCGCAGGAGAAGGCGTAGTCGACATCCCAGTGCAACTCCTGCGGGGGACCGAATTCCAGCACCATGCTGTCGTCATCTGGACCGGGGGAAGCCCGCACGTCGACAGAGCCTTGTCCCTTCCCAGGTTCCCAAGTAAAGAGAGTGCATTTCGGCACGCTGAATGACGTCATCACCGCACCCAGCCGGATGGTCTTCCCCTTTCCCTCCACATTGCGGGGGTTGGAGGCATCCGTTGCCTTGAGAACGCCGCTGGACTTGACCGTATACTCCGTTGAATACGAACCCTCTTCCGCATCGACGTAGAGATGCGCGACTGCATTCAACGTGTACCTGTAGTCACACCTCTTGACGGTGAACTGAGCCATGCCAATGGCGTCCGAACCAGTCGAGGTCATCGCGACGCCCGCGACCCGCTCATTTCCCTCCTGGTCCGCAACATAGGCGAACCTGGTCGTGCCGCTCACGCTTTTCGGGCTGTATGTGGATTCCGGGATGAAGCGGCCGATCAGTGATGTGACCTTGATCAGGCTTGGCCCCGCCAAAGGGGGAAGCCGCGCCAATGCCTGCCCGGGGTCCTGTAGCAGATTCGGTCGCCACGTCACTGTGACATACACGTATTCGCCGACACAGATGGGGCTGTCGAACTGCGATACTGAGATCGTCCAGGTGTTCTCGCTCGACCCATCCGGCGGCGGGGAGGCCTTGACATTGGCGGAATCAACCGCCAGAAGGAGAAGCGAGAGGAGGAACACGCCCATCCAGCGCATGCTCTTCGAGAAGGAACGTCCTGGCTTCATGAGCTCTCCTTTGCGCCGACAAGCTCGGCATCCCCATGCAAGGCGGCGGTAGCAGCGAATCGCGGAAGGCCCGCACTCCTTCACGCCATCACGATCCCTCATACGCGATCATGACCAGGCAGTCATTCGCCTCGAGCGCGGTCACGGTGATCATGACCGATCCGCTTCCCTTTCCCCAGTTCATCATACTCACTCCTTCTGATTCGAAGGGCTGCCCGTCGGACGTCCATCCAGCCGCTGTGAGCTGCTCCTGGTAAAACGCCTTCACGGCCTCCAGGCTGGCGCCGGCCTGGAAGGTCACCACGCCCGGGTCGGCGCTCTGGATTGTGGCGCCGGGGTAGATCGGAAGTTCCGCCGGCAGGCCAGAATCGGAAGCGTTCAGGCTGGTGACGTAGACATGCAGGAGCGTGGCCTCACCATGCGGCACAATATACAGTTCCACCTGGTTCTGACTGGGCAATACCCCGCACAGTTCCTTCGCCGGACGCGAGTCCGGTGTAGGGGCTGGCATGGGGCTTGCTTCCGGGGGGAATCTCGACCCTCCACCATCATCGCCTTCCCCTGCCATTTGGCCAAACCCAGGACATTGAGCCCAACTCGCAGCGGCCTTGGTGTAGAAAGCAATCACCGCCGCGTAGTCCTGATCGACGAGAAAGTCCCACGTTGTATCCAATGCGTTCGTTAGTTCCGCTTTGTCGGGGATGGTGAGATCCGCGGGCAGCGCCCCCAAAGCATCGGCCGCAACGGTTTGATACTTGATGGTCACCAAGGCTCCGACTGGATCGTAGCCGAACTGCAAAGAGAGGTACGAGTTACCCTTCTTCCAGAACTGGGTAACGCCGCCGATGGTATTCGCATCGGTGTAGCGATGGGTCCATCCCTGGGCTTGGAGTGAGGCTTCATAGAAGTCCACCAGGCCGTCCAATGCGGCAGTGGACCGCAGCACAAATGAGCTTCGACCCGGGTGGTCCTCGGAAACGCTCTCGGGATCGATGGTTGTGTCGGGAGGAAGGGGGAAGGAGGCCGAGAGGGCTTCCGTTGCGCCCGTTTGGCCACTCGGCACCCCAGGTTCCGTTGCAAGGGCGGAGCCCGTTTGCGTACCCGGTGCTCCTTGGCCCGCAGCGGATGAGTCCGCGCCTGAAGTTGACGGGACGCCCGATTGTCCGCTGGCCAGACTGCAAGCCAGCGATGTCGCAAAGAGTGCTGCCAGCCAAAGCAGAAAGCCCTTCTTGCGCATGATGGTTCGATTCTGGTTTCTCATTGTTGCGCACTCCTTATGGACTTCTTCACGGCTAGAGTATGGCTCCGCCCGGCGGTTCGCGCTAGTGGCGGCTGGGCGGGCGCGTTCAATGCCAAGAAGACGCCAAGGGCGGTCGGTGACAATGACCGGGCACCTTCGCCGGCCCGCAAGAAGTCCACTGGCACCAGGAAGCCGCCCATAAGGAGGAACGCCGGAGAGAATCGTATCGGAGCGGGGCCCAAAGGGCAGGAGCGGGAAGCAGGCGCAAAGCTGGGTGACCACAACGCGCCTCCAATTGCTCCTGCGCTCCTTCCGCTGTTGCACGCTGAGGAATCTGAGCGAGAATCTTCATTGGACTGCCGAACGGCGATGTCCAGAGGCCTGTGGATTCAAGCGTGCACCAGGGGACCTAGCCGCACTCCCACACAGGAAACACCGGCGGTTCGTCTAGTGGTAGGACAGCGGACTCTGAATCCGTATGCCGAGGTTCGAATCCTCGACCCCCAG
>CAZBJQ010000022.1:0-26554 GCA_964492235.1 uncultured Anaerolineaceae bacterium
GACTCAAGGAAGTTGTGGAAGCACACAAATTACACCACTTGACAAGACGCAAACGTTTGATGGATTGAAGCCAGGCCGTCCGCAGAAAGGGAAGTGCTGCTCTCAGGGTCTCATATCTATCTGAACATGCTCAAGGCGCGACAGGTTCGAGAGGCGTCTTCTCACGGCGCCGGCCCAAGGGGAAACGCAGGCATGCGGCCGCAGGCCGCCCGCCCCGGATGGCGCCTAGTGAGGGGCTGTTGGGGGTGCGTCCCAATCACCCCTGCAGCTGCCTCGTTGGCCGCCCGCCGGGCCCCGGAGCAATGCCCAGTTAGACCGGTTGGGTCGGGGTGCGGAACTCCGAGGGGATCTCTTCCTTGGGAAGCATAGCGATGGCGTCGACCATCTCGCGGTTGAACAGGATGGCTTGCGACTCGGCGGTGACATTGGGGAAGAGGATCGCCTGCAGCCGGCAGAAATAGAACGGGATGAAGATCTGATGACCTTCGAACATCAGGCCGCTGAAATTGAAACGGCCCGAGCTCTCGACCGCCCCTCGCAGTTCGTAGCCGCCCAGCAAGACGTGGATCCATTGCATCTGAGGCGTTGTGTAACCGCGGCGGACGCTTGCGGTCGGCCCCAGCTCGTTTCGGTTGCTGAGCAGGATGCAGACAATCCGGTGCTTGGCCAGCCAGATGGACGGGTAGCGCGCCACCAGCCGCCCGGGCTGGTGCAGCTGGCTGATGTGGGCGCCTTCGATCTCGAGCGTCGAGGTGGTCGGGATGTTGAGGAAGGAATACAGGCCGCTGGCACCCGGGTCCAAGCGACCCAGGATGCGATGGCTGGCGGTGTAGATCTCGACCGAGACGGGTTTGCTGGTCATATGGCCTGCAGCCCCGGACTATACCACCGGTATGCAGAAGGTGAGGCGCACCCCGCCAGGCGATTGCTCGAACCAGATCTTGCCGTTCAGGCTTTCGACCATCATCCGGATCTCACCCATGGACAGGCCCCGGCCCAGCGTTCCCGCCGCCGGGTCATTCTGCGGGCTGGTCAGCGCTTCGACGATTTCGGCGGTCAGTGGAGTTCCACTGTCCCCGACGGACACGGCTGCCCACAGCCCGTCCGCCAGCGTCACACCGAAGGGCAGGGAGAGGCCGTCGCTGCGCCCCTGGCTGACATGGAAGTGATGCGTTTCCAGGATGATCTTGCCGGTCTTTGTCCGGCGCATTGAGGAGGCGATCAGAGCTTCCAGCACCTTGCGGATGCGGGTCTCATCGGTCCGCAGCAGCGGCATGGCCGGGTCCGGGGAGATCTCGAAGGCCATCCCCTGACGAACGGCAACGGGCTGGGCTTCGTCTGCAACTTGGCGCACGAGCTCGGGCAGGGCGAGCATGTCCGCCGCCTCGTCCCCATGCATGACCGCCATCCGCATGCTGCTCAACCTGTGCAGTTCGAGGCGGATTTCCTCAAGGGAGGCCTTCTGGCCCTGGCTGAACTGGTTGGTCGCTAGCAGGCGATCGAGCTGAGACTGGGTCCGCTTGAGGCCGTCGATCAGCGCCTCGGGTGCCATGCCGAAGGGCGTGGATACCGCCGGTGCCGGGACGGGTGCCGGCGTCTTGGCCCTGAGTGACAGCGAGGCATGTTCGAGTGCGACGCCGGTCCAATCGGCGAGGGCCTGAAGAACGGTCTGGTGATGCTCGGTGAAGCGGCGGGGGGACAGCCGATTGTACACGCCGAGCACGCCGACGACCTTGCTGCCAACCCGCAGCGGGACCTCGACCAGCGACTGCACCAGGAACCCGGTCTGCACCTTGACCGGGCCGGCGTCCAGCGAAGGTTGGCGCAACAAGGCTTGGCCCGTCTGGTAGACCTCTCCGACGAGCGTGTCCGTAACGCGCAGGCGCTGCAGCGTGGCCTGTCGTTCATTCGGTTGCTTGCTGGCACGCAGGACGAGATCCTCCGTTCCGGGTTCGGCCAGGTAGATGTTGGCTTCCTCGGCGTCGGTGACGTAGGCAGCCGCCTCGACCACACGCGTGAGGATCGGGTCGAGTTCCTCGAGTCCCGCCACCGTTCGGCCGATCTCGCTCAGCTGGCGGATCTCTTCCGTCCGCCGCCGCAGCTGCTCGCGCATTGCCTCGACCCGATTGGCAAGGCTCTGGGTGTTGGTCTCTGCCGCCCGCACTTCGGCCAGGTCGAAGACTGCCTTGGTCAGATCCTCTGGCTTGAAGGGCTTGTTGAGGACGTCGGCCGCGGCCAGGCGGAACAGGTCGCGCAGCCGGTTGGCAGGGAAGTGGGCGGCCAGGACGATGGCCGGGGCCTCGTCTCCCTTCTCGCGTCGGGTCTGGAGCCCGGCCAGCGGGTTACCCCGCAGCTGCGTGATATCGACCACCAGCAGGTCGTGGGGCGGGGCCTCGACGCCTTCGGGCCAGGCCTGGATGCCGGCCGGAGTCAGCACGCGGCTGATGAGACTCGTGGCGTTGTCTTCGACGTCGGCAATAACCAGAACGCGAGGAGGGGCGCGACGGGGAGATGGATCGGTCATGGCTGCCTGGATGTCAGGAGCGGCGGCGCGAGTCCGCGCCCGGCTGGGCTGCGCCGGTGGAGGGCGGGCGGGGTCGCCGCCGCGGCCGGCGAGAGCCGCGTCGGGTGGTGTCGAGCATGGCGCGCAGTTCTGCCAGGGCGCTCGAGTCGTATTCCCTTCGGCCGCAAACGTCGCAAACCCAGGCCGGGAAATCCGGGACGCACACCAGGTTCCTGTCCTCCATCGTGAAGTATGAGACATGCCGCGGCCGCAGGTTTCCCACCTGGCACTCCGGACATGGGTAGGGATGGATCCCTTCGGGCATCTTCAGTAGCCTGGTGCCCCTTGCGCCGGCCGGCGCAGGGCTTGCTCCACGATGGCGGCGCCGCTGCTGGTTCCCAAGCGCGTCGCCCCCGCCTCCACCATGGCCAGCGCCAGCAGCGCCGAGCGAATCCCGCCGGTCGCCTTCACCCCCAGCCCTGTTCGCGCGACCGACCGCATCAAGCGGGCAACCTCCAGAGTTGCACCAGCCGGGCCAAACCCGGTCGAAGTCTTGACGAAACCCACATGGCAGTTGCCGGCCAGCAGGCAGGCGGCAACCTCCTGCTCTTGGTCCAGCAGCCCCGACTCAAGGATAAGCTTGACCAACACCCGGCTGGGATGGGCCGCTTGGACCACTTCCCGCACGACCGCGGCCACCCTCCGGTAGTCCAGTTCGATCAGCGCCCCAATCTGGAGAACCATGTCAAGTTCCTGCACAGCCAGCTCGACCAGACGCGCGGTCTCGGCCTCTCTCAGGTCCGGCGGCGTGGCCGCCAGCGGGAAGCCGACCACCTTGCCGAGGCGCGTCGGAGCCGGCCGTCAGGCACGCCGCCTGGGAGCTGTAAGGTGTATCCACGCAGACGCATGCAGATCGGTGTTCGGTTGCCTGGCGGCACACTTGCTCGACCTGGGTGGGAGCCGCCTCCGGCTTGAGCAGGATCTGGTCGATCAAGCCTGCCATGCGGCTTAGGTCCGCCGGCCGTTGGGAGGCCTCGGCGGGCGCCAGCAGCGACCCAAGCGGGCGGCCGGCATCGACCACTGCCCGCCGGATGCTCGGCGTCAGACGCTGGACGATGGCGGAGAGGGCGCGGCCTTGGGTGGGCAGGGTTCACGCTCCCACGGCAGCCACTGGCGGCTGATGCTCAATCCATCCGACCTCGCCAACTGGCCAGTACACCAGCACCGCCCGGCCGATAATGTCATTCAGCGGGAGCATGCCCCAGTTCTGCGAATCGGAGGAATTGTTCCGGTTGTCGCCCAGAACGAACACCTCCTCCTCGCCGATCGCCCATTCGCCGGAATAGCGCGGCGGGGCGGCGATGTACGGCTCCTCCAGCGTCTCCCCATTCACGGAGACCCCCCCGTCCTCGATCTTGACTTGATCGCCAGGCAGGCCGATCACGCGCTTGATGAACCGCCGGTCCGGATTGAGTGGGAACCGGAAGACCACGATGTCACCCCGCTCCGGCTGCTCCCACCGATAGGCGAGGCGGTTGACCACCACGAACTCGCCGTCGTGTAGACTGGGCTCCATGCTGCTGCCTTCCACGCGGATGCGGGCGGTCACGAAGTTGACCGCCAGGAACAGCAGGCCGGCCAGGATCACGGTCTGCAAGACCTCCCCTGCCGTGCGCACCCAGCCGTAACCCCCCCGGGTTGCCGGTCGAGGCGAGCCGTCCGTCTCCAGTGTCCTTTGGTCCATCGCGATTGGCCATTATACGACCCCGAGCAGACCCCTGACAAGCATCACCGAACTCACACCTGACTCGGCTTGTGACCCAATCGACTGGACGGGCCCTTGCCAGAGCTGCTGGGCCAGCACAAGCAGGCGTTCCCTCCCCGTGAGGGGAGGATGCGCTGGGGGTGGGAGTTTACCTCCCACCGCCACATAGGTGGTTCCCTTCTGTGAGAAAGGAAACCTGCATCAACTTGCGTGAGAGGGCGGGTTCGCCGTGCCCGCTTAGGATCGGTTGGACTCCCGCTTGCGGAAGACGAGCAGGATTGGGGTTCCCAAGAATGAGTAGGCTTCCCGGATCTGGTTTTCGAGGAAACGCACATAGGTGAAGTGCGCCAGCTTGGGGTCGTTGACATGGAAGAGGAATGTAGGTGGATCGGCTCGAACCTGCGAGGCGTACAGGATCTTGAGCCGCCGGCCTGACTTGGAGGGTGGGGCGTGGCGGTCCTGTGCCTGCTGGACGAGCCGGTTGAGCTCGGCGGTTGGAATGCGCCGCAACCTCTCCTCTTGGACGCGCAGCGCCAGCGGCAGGATCCTGTCAACCCGCTGCCCGGTCTTGGCGGAGATAAACACGGCCGGTACATAGTCCAGGAAATTGAGCTGCTGGCGGACGCGTTCGGCGTAGGCCGGCTGGGTGTAGGCATCCTTGGGCACTGCATCCCACTTGTTGATGACCACGATGATGCTCTTGCGCTTCTCCAGGGCTATGCCGGCAATGTGCGTGTCCTGGGCTCGCACGCCGTCGGTGGCGTCGACAACCAGGAGCACCACGTCGGAGCGCTCGATGGCGCGCACGGCGCGGATGACGGAGTACTTCTCCACACCTGACTCGATCCGGCCGCGGCGCCGAATGCCGGCTGTATCGATCAAAGTCACCGGCAGGCCGTGGTAGGTCAGCTGGGTGTCCACCGCGTCCCGGGTGGTCCCCGGGATCGCCGAGACCAGAACCCGCTCCTCACCCAATAGGCGGTTCAACAGACTCGACTTGCCGACGTTGGGCCGGCCGACAATGGCCACGTGCAGCGAGGGTTCGACCTCCGCCGGCTGGATGGTCTGCGGCGGCAGCATGTCCATGAGCCGGTCGAGCAGGTCCCCCGTGCCGCTGCCGTGCAGCGCCGACACCGCCAGCGGCTCACCCATACCCAGTTCATAGAACTCCGACAGGCGGGCGCGGCGCTCGGCGTTGTCGCACTTGTTCACGGCGAGCAGGATGGCCGGGCCGGCTTGCCCTTCGCCACGCTGGGCGCGCCGCAAGATTCCGGCGACTTCCTGGTCGGCGGATGTTACGCCGGCTTGGGAGTCCACCAGCAGGATCACGGCGTCGGCCTCGGTGGCCGCCAGCTCGGCCTGGGCCCGGATCTGAGGGATGTAATCCGCCGAATCCAGTGAGAGCGGCTCCTGTCGCTGCAGCGTGGACGGGTCAATCCCGCCGGTATCGACCACGTCGAAGGTGCGGCCGGCCCAGTGCGCCTCGGCGACAAGCCGGTCGCGGGTGGTGCCCGGCCGATCGTCCACCACCGCCAGACGCTCGCCCGCCAGACGGTTGAACAAAGTCGACTTGCCCACGTTCGGCCGGCCGACCAGGGCGACAACCGGCTTGGTCATGCTGGCCTCACGGGGAGGGCGTGGCGGTGCGGACAGGCGTGGTGGAGATCACGACTTCGACTGTGTCGGGCACGATCGATTGGACGATGACGTCCTGTGGCAGAGAGACGACGATGGGAGTGAGTTGATGCGTCCCCGGACCAAGGCCGGAGACATCCACGCTGATCAGGAGATCGTCCGGTTGGAGTGACTCCAGGATCGGCAGCGGACCCTTGAGGATCACGCTGATAAACTCGGGAGAGGAACTGGCGAACAGGCCAGGACGCAGGCCCTCGATACCCAATCCGTGAGTCAGGGTGGACGTGACTTCGATGGGAGCGATGCCGACCCGGACCAGAACTGTCTGGTCGCCGACCAGAATCACATCCTCGGGGACCGACACCCCGACCCGCTTCTCGATCGGTCCAGTCAAGCCCGCCAGGTCGATGGGTTCGGTTTCGACGAAGCCCGGAAGGTTTTCGACTGCATCCGGGGTGGCCGAGAACACCGTCACCAGCGTCGGGGTAACCCCGATGTCTGTGATCTGGTAGCCAGGAACCAGCTCACCCTCGATGATCGGAATCACGGCCACCAGCCGATAACCGCCTAGCTGGCTGACGCGGGCCTGGACCTGGACGCTCTCCGGTGTGAGGCGGACTCCCTCGACTGGGCTGCCCTCACGGTCGACGGGGACGATGTCGACGTTGGCCTCGAAGTCCTCACGTCGACCGGACTGGTCGACCTCGGCCCGTGCGCTCACAACCTGCTGCACCAGAGATGTCGGCCCGACGATCTCGGCGCTTTCGGGAGCGGCTTGCACGCTGCTCATTCGATAGCCCAGGGCGACCTCGCCGATGGGCTCGACGACCACCGGGATCGACTTGGCGCTGGAGGCTTCGAGTGTCAGGGTGACCTCGGCCGGACGGATGTCGACCACACGCAAGGGGTGCCGGACCGTCGAGGCCTGGATCGGGAGCTGATGGGCTCCGGCGGCCAGGCCGGAGAGGTCGACCGTGAGCTGGAGATCCTCGGAGGAGAGGTCTTCCCAGACCGAGGTCGGCGCCCGGACGGTGAGGCGGGCCTCGCTTGGGAACTCGCCCACGGCCTGCAAGCCGTCTCCGACACCCACATAGTTGACAGGGAGGGGCGATGGGAAATCTTTCACGAGGACGGGGTCGGAGTCATTGATGGCTGCCCCCCAGATCGTGAGCGCCAGCACGATCGATAGGATCAGGGAGCCGAGAGTCTCGAGCGGAAGGCGCCGCCGCATGGCCTTCATCCCTTGGGCCGCGCCTGCCGGCGCTGCCGCGCCCGCTCTCCGAGTTGGTCCAGCCAGTCGGGGACCACTCTCCGCCGGCGGGGACGATGGAAGGCGATCAGGATATTGCGCAGGCGGTTGATATCCAGGCGCCGGATCATCCGGCCGTTGTGGGCCACCGCGATGCTACCCGTCTCCTCCGACACGACGACCGCCACGGCGTCGCTGACTTCACTGATGCCCAGGGCCGCCCGGTGACGCAGGCCCATGTGGCGCTCAGGCGATCGGGACAACGTCCCGCTGGACGAAAGTGGCATGACGCAGCCGGCCGCCTGCAGGCGCTCGCGGCGGATGATGACCGCCCCGTCATGAAGCGGTGTGTTGACGAAGAAGATCTGGAGCAGCAGCTCGGGGGTGAGGACGGAATCCAGCGGCACGCCGGTCTCGAGATACTCGTCGAGCGGTGTCTCGCGTTCGATGACGATCAGGGCACCCTGGCGCGTGTCCGAGAGTCGCTGGCTGGCGTTGCAGACGGCTTCCACCGTACGCTCGACGTGCGGGGGTTCACCGGCTGATCCGATCACGGCGCTGGCGCGGCCGAGGCGTTCGAGTGCCCGCCGGATCTCAGGAGCGAAGATGACCGGGATGGCCACGATCAGCGCCGGCAGGGCCGCTCGCAGCAGCCAGGAGAAAGCAGGCAGCGGAAGAAGCGTGATCAGCAGGGCGATGATGGCGACCAGCAAGATCAGACCGCGCAGCAGGACCACAGCTTGCGTGCCGCGGGCGAGGCGGAGCAAGGAGAACACGATGGCCGTTACCAGGATCAGGTCGAGGGCGGCAGCCCAGTCGAGCCGTTGCAGAAGGAAGGTCAGCTCGCTGATCAGTCCGTCCACGGCCCTGTCCCTTCGCCGGCCCGGGGGTGGCTACTGGCCGGCTTCAAGATTGCGCAGGAGCTCCTTGTAGCCCTCGGCGTCCGGGGGGTTGAGCGAGATAATGATCTGGATGGTGCGCGCTGCCTCGCGCGCGGCGCCGGCGTCCAGCTGGATCTCCCCCAAGGCGTCATACTGGGCTATGGCGTCGGCCGTGCGGCCGGCGGCGCGATAGGCCTCGGCCAGGCGGGCATGAAGCGCTTGCTTGCCCGGATGTTCGCGTGCCATCTCCTCCAACAGAGCCAGGGCCTCGGTTCCACGCGCGTTCTGCACCAGGTACTCCAGATAGCCGTCCAGTTCGCGGGCAGCCTGCTCTTCCTGGCCCAGGCGCAGGTTGAGATCGACGCTTTCCCGCCGGGCTTTCTCGTCAGTTGGATCCAGTTTGCGCACCTGGCCGTACACCCGCAGGGCACCGCGCCATTCCAAGCGCGAGAGGTCGATGTCGGCCATCTTGTGAAGGATCTTGAGCTGCTTGCTGCGGCTGACCGTGCCGCGCTGCGTCAGACTGAGCGCCTGCTCGAGCGTCGCCCTGGCTTGGTCGGTCTCGGCCATCTGGCGGTACAAGTCGACCAGCTCAAGGTACTGGTCCACCGCCTCATCGACGCGGTCCTGCTGCGCCAGCAGGTCGATGAGATGCGTCCGGAGGGAGATATCGACCGGTGAGTAGCGCAGGATCTGGGCGTAGACGTCGGCGGCTTGCCGGTTCTCGCCTCGCACGCGGTGGGTGGCGGCGATCACCTGCAGTTTCTCCACCGCAGCTTCGGTGCGATGGGTCTTCATCAGAATGTCGGCCATGCGCATGTGCAGCGATAGGTAGTTGGGGGCGTACTGCAGCGCCAGGTAGGCTTCCTCCATTGCAGCTGAGTAGTGCTCCTCGGCCATGAGGATCTCGATGCGGTCGAGGGCGCGGACAACCTGCTCCGTGCCTCCCGTCGCCAGCCAGTCGGCGATCGTTTTCACTTTGCCGATGTCGGTGTCGCTATCCACCGTCGCTCGCGCCTTGCGGACATTCGAGAGCCATGCCGGCCCGGTGAGGAAGGCGAGAGTGTTCTCGACGATCTTGCGCAATCCTTCCGGATTGTCCGCGTTGAGGGAGGCCTGCATGGCGTCGTACATCTCGTCCAACTGGGTGGACTGGCCGTCGGCCACCGACAGGCTGTCGGCGCGGCGCAGCGCCTGCAACAGGAAACGTGCGGCCTCGGCCTGGTCGCCCTCGGCACGGGCGATGCGTCCCAGGGACAGGTTGGCGCCCATGTCGAGATCCGGGTGGCCCAACGAGGACATCAGATGCTTGCGGGCCTTGTCGGTCTCGCCGATGTCCTTGTACAGCAGCCCCAGGTTGTAGTGAACCGTCGGATGATCCAGGCCGGCTTCGATCGCCCGTTCGTATTCCTTGACCGCCTGCGCGCTGCTCCCGCGGGATTGCAGGTCGATGGCGGTGCTGAGACTGCGATACATCTGCGGCCGGCCGAGGGACTTGCGGTCGGAGACATCGGCCTTCCCCCGCTTGATGGCGCCCTTGCCGGCGGCCGCCACCGGCTCCTTGGGTTCTTCGAACAGCACCCCTGCCAGGTAGCTCAGCGCCTGGCGTTGGGCGGTGGTCTCCGGGTCGTCCAGCGCCCGGTCGGATTCGGCCTCGGTGTCCTTCTCCAGATACTCCTTGACCTCCGCAGGGCGCAGCGGGCTGGTGGCGGGCTTGGGAGGCAGGGGAGCCGGCAGGGGCCGCCCTTCGCGCAGCAAGCGCAAGGTGTTCCCGGCCTCCGGGTCGGCCGGGATCAGGCCGAGGGCGCGCTGGGCAGCCTCGATGGCGCGGTCGGGTTTTTTGGCCTTCTGCAGGATGCAGGCGATGGCGATGTATTCTTCGACCGCCTGTCGGCGGCGGCCCAAGCGCTCGTAGGTCAGGGCGAGGCGGGAGCGGACGGCTAGATTCTCCGGCGCCAGCCGGGCCATGTGATTCCAGTTGGCGACGGCCTTCTCGACATCGCGGCGGCGGCTGTACAGTTCGGCCACCGCCTCCCGCGTCTCGATGGCGTCCTTGATCTGACCAAGGATTTCGAAGATCTCAGCGCACTTCTCGCGCGCCACTGGATCCTCGGGGGCGGCCTTGGCGGCACGGAAGTAGACGCCCAAAGCCTCTCGGTGTTTCCCTGTCTCCAGCAGCGCCAGACCGAGGGAGTTCAGCGCGTCCGGGCTCTCCGGGAATTCGGCCAGCGCCTTCTGATAGTAGCCGGCGGCGCGGTCCCAGTCGGTTTCCCAGGCCGCCGAGTGCCCGAGGCGCATCGATTCATCGAACAGATCTTGACGACCGGTCATCTATGGACTCGCGCCGCAGCGGGGAGGCTGAGGCGAGTATAGCACAGGTGCTCTATCGACCCCGTATCCGTCTCGAGTACTCCGGCGTTTATCGGTCCGAGCCGATGCGAAGTAACCGCAGGGATGAGTCGGGGCCGCAGCGAACTAGGCGGACTGCATGTCGGTCCAGGTCCGCCCGACCTTGGCATCGGTCTTCAGGGGGACTTGCAGACTGGCTGCGCCCTCCATGATGTCCTTCACCCGAGAGACGGTTTGAGGCACCTCATCCATCGGCACTTCAAACACCAACTCGTCGTGGACCTGGAGCAGCATCCTGGCGTGGAGCCCGGCCTCGGATAACGCTGCCGGCAGGCGGATCATGGCGAGCTTGATCACGTCGGCGGCCGTGCCTTGGATCGGGGCATTGATCGCCTCGCGCTCGGCGCGACCGCGGTTGACGTCGGGAACGCCGCTGGCCGTGGGCGCCAGCTGGGGAAAGTAGCGGCGGCGGCCAAACAAGGTCTCGACATATCCCTGCTCAGCTGCCAGGCGGCGGGTGTGGTCGAGATAGGCCCGGACCCCGGGGAAGCGCTGGAAATACACCTTGACGAAATCCTCGGCTTCGGCCAGCGTCATGTCGGTGGAGCGCGACAGTCCGAAGGGGCTCATCCCGTAGATCAGGCCGAAGTTCACCGCCTTGGCATGGCGGCGCATCTCGGGAGAGATCGAGGCAGGGTCGCCTCCGAACACGGCGGCCGCCGTGGCGGCATGGATGTCCTGACCGTCCAGAAAGGCCTGGATCATCGCCTCGTCGCCAGCCATGTGGGCCACAATCCGTAATTCGATCTGAGAGTAGTCGACGCTCAAGAGCAGATGCCCATCGTCGGCGATGAAGGCATTACGGATCTGGCGCCCAAGCTCGGTGCGGATCGGAATGTTCTGCAGATTGGGATCGGACGAGGCCAGCCGTCCAGTGACCGATCCGGTCTGGCTGTACGACGTGTGCACCCGGCCGGTGCCGGAAAGCACCTGGGTCGGCAAGGCATCGGTGTAGGTGGACTTGAGCTTGGAGATCTCGCGATGTTCCAAGATCAGGTCGACGACCTGATGTTTGTGCCGTAGTTCGTCGAGAACCGAGGCGGCGGTGGAGTAGCGGCCGGCGGCTGTCTTGCGGGTCCGGTCAGGCGGCGCCAACCCGAGCTCTTCGAAGAGCACCTGCGAGAGCTGCTGGGTGGAGTTGATGTTGAAGGAGTGGCCGACCAGGCCGTAGATCTGGGCTTCCAGCTCAGCCAGCCGCAGGCTTAGCTGCTGCGAGAGCGATGCGAGGAAACCCACATCCAGCCGGATGCCGGCCATCTCCATCTCCGCCAACACACTGACCAGCGGCATCTCCATCTGTCGGAACAGGTCGGCCTGCCCTTTCTCCCGCAGCTCCGCCTCCAGCAGGCTCTTCAGCTCGAGGCAGACCTCTGCGTCGGCGGCGGCATAGGGAGCGACCTGATCGATCGGCACGTCCGCCATGGATCGCTGCGTTCGACCGCTCCCGATCAGGCTCTCGATCTCGGTCATCTCTCGTCCGAGGCGGACCCAGGCCAGGCTCTTCAGCCCGAGATTGCGGGAGGCCGGATCGCAGAGCCATTCGGCAAGCATGGTGTCGAAGGACAGGGGCACGAGGCGCAGGCCGTGGCGTGTAAGCACGATGTAGTCGTACTTGAGGTTGTGTCCGGTCTTGGGGAGGCCGGTTGCCCCCAGCGCAGGCTGCAGTGCCTCGATCACGTGCGGCAACTCCAACTGCGCCTGGCCGGCCCAGGCCGTCGCGTGCCCGACTGGGATGTAGGCGCCCGACCCGGGCTCGGTCGCCAGTGAAATGCCAACCAGGGCGGCGGACATCGGGTCGGTGGAAGTGGTTTCGGTGTCGATCGACACCACCGTCGCCGACTCGAGTTGACGCGCCAGGCGAGAGAGGTCGTCGGCGGTGTTTACGATCCAGGTTGTTTGATCGACCGAGGCGCGGCGCGGCTGCGCCGGGACGAAGAGCGGAAGTTGCTGGCGGCCTGGCACCTCCGGCGGTGGCTGCAGCCGCGCCAGCAGGGAGCGGAACTCCAGCTGGCGGAAGAGCTCAGAGACCGCCTCCCGGTCGTACCCTTGTACCCGGCAGGCTTCGAGCTCGAAGGCGACGGGAACGTCGGTGACAATCGTGGCCAGGCGCTGGCTGAGGTAGGCGCTCTCCCGCCCCTCTTCGAGCTTGGTGCGGAAGCGTGGGGGGATGGCCTCCAGATGCTCGTAGATCGAGTCCAGCGTTGCGTGTTCCTGGAGCAGGGCCACGGCAGTCTTCTCCCCGATGCCGCGCACGCCGGGGATGTTGTCGCTGGTATCTCCGATCAGCGCCTTCAGGTCGACCAGTTGCCCAGGCCCGACTCCGAACTTGGTGGCCACCTCCTCCGGTCCGTACGTCACGGCCTCGGAGAGTTTCTGCCCGGCCAACAGGATGTGGATGTCGGGACTTGCGAGCTGCAGCAGGTCGCGGTCGCCGGTCAGGATGGTGACATCGACGCCTTGTGCTGCCGCCTGCTGGCCGACCGTGCCCAGAACGTCATCGGCTTCGTAGCCTTCGGCCTCGAGGACCGGAATGCGGAACGCCCGAACCAGCTCGCGAATGCGCTCGATCTGCGGGCGCAAGTCGTCAGGCATCTTCTCGCGTGTGGCCTTGTACTCCTGATACATCTCATCGCGAAACGTGCGCCCCGTGTCGAACGACACGGCGAGATACTCGGGCGAGTCCTGCTCGAGCAGCCGTAACAAGACGGAGACGAAGCCGTAGGTTCCGGCCGTGGGCTCTCCGGCCTTGGTCATCCAGCGGGACCCGTCGCTGGCACGCGTCAAGGCATAGTAGGTACGGTAGGCCAGGGCGTGGCCGTCGATCAGATAGAGGCGAGGGCGATTTCCCATGAACCGGCCTTTCTCATTCGAGGGGTGCCGAGGCCATCGACGTGAATCCAAGGGCGACAGAGCCAGCGCATTCCCCGGCCGGAAATGGGTCGCGGCAAGTGTCAGCTGCTGCCGGTCGGATGTTACTTCACCAAGGTAGTGTAGTCAAAGCGAAGCGCTTCAGCTGCCTCCAGCACGATCAGGTAGCCTGAACGTCCCTGGTTCGTCTGGTAACACACGGCGGATTCCAGCGGCAGGTCTTCAGCCGAGACGGGATCACCTGCGAGCCCATCGGGGCTGCACACCGGTCTAGCCTCCTCAGAGCTCCGATCCATCGGCCGGCTGATCAGGGATGGGGGAAGTGCCACCAGCTCGGCCGACGGACCGCCGGACGACCTCCATTGGATGTCGTCTCCGCCTTTGGATTGCACCTGACCCAGATCGAGATCGAAGGAGAACCCGGGAGGAAGCGCGGCGGTGCCGTGGGTCAGGATCTCCACCACCGGGGCTGTGGATGCGTCGGTGTCCGGGGGCGAATCCCGCGGTTGGGTCTGATCGGCAAGCGGCTTGGCGGGGACAGCGATCTTCACCCAGAAGGACAGCCGGCCCTCGGCGCCAACTCCGAATAGGCGGCCCTGTGGATCTTCGAGCTTCCAGAAGCCCTGATACGCGCCGGGCTGCTCCGGCGCGACCATCTCGACCGTCAGGTCGATGCTCCCACCGGGCAACACCGTCTGGTTGAGAGGTGTGCTTCGCAATGCGCCCATGCGTTCTCCGCCCACAAACGACAGGCCATACGCGCTGTCCCAGGCGCAGGTTCCATCATTGCGCAGCCGCCACACCTTGGCGAAGGGTTCTCCGGGAGCCAGGTCCGAATCGTCGTGGATGGTGACATCCTCGACGAACGCTGCCCGCAGGACGCAGGCAGGTTCGGTTGCCGTCGAGGACGTCCCAGGTGCGGGTGATCCGGCCGAAGGCCGGAGTTGGTTCGTCTCCGGCGGTGCGCGGGTCGAGACCAGATCCGGCGCGAGGCCCGCCGGGAATCCAGAGCTGCAGGCGGCCGCGAGGAAAGCGAGAATCACCCACCCGCCGGTGACGAGCACCATCGAAGACGTGGAAGCCGGCGCCCCCGTTCCGTGGTCAGGACGGAGGTCGGAGGGCAGGGGAGGTGGTTGTGCTCGAATGACTTTGGGCCTTTCAGGCTGTGGGGCGCTCAGTTGATGATCTTGGGATTGAGCCAGTAGGCGTCGTCGTCGGTCGAGGCGCCGTTGGTTGTGACCGCCAGGATGAATTCGACCGACCTGCCGGCGAGGCTCGACAGGTCAATGTCGACCTTTTGCCACTCGCCGTCATAGCTCTGATTCCACTGGTTGAGGTTCTGCAGCGAGCCACCGTCGACGCGGTAGTTCAGCTGATAGATTACGCTGCACTCCGCCGAATCGTAGCGACAGCCAATGTAGGTTCTGAAGTGGTATCCGGACTTCACCTGGAGCGCCGGGAACCGGCCGGAGATCACGCCGTCTGTCACCATCTGGGGGCGCGTCAGCAGAGTGAGTTCGTCTTCGACGGCCTCGTTCTCGAACTTGGGTTGCTCCAGCCGCACGACGAATCCGTTCGAGTCGCCCTCCGTCCCTGGGCAAGGCAGCACGCCGGCTGTGCTGCGCCATTCGGCGTCGCAGTAACTCTCGGCCAGGTTGTAGACCGTCTGGCCTTTTGTTGCCGGCGTCAGAGTTGGCCCGACGACAATCTGCACGTAGATCGGCCCCCCGGCGCCGACCCCAAAGACATCGCCGTTGCTGTTACGGAGCTTCCAGTTTCCCCGGTGCACTCCATTGGTGACGGGCGCCCTCAATTCCAGGCTGATGTCCGTCGATTCGTTGGGAGCGACGTTGCCGAGCAGGGGCTGGGAAGACGGACCGCTCAAGTCGTTGCCATCCACAAACACCAGGCTGTAGGCCGTGGTCCAGGTGCAGCTGCCGGTGTTCTTGACCCGCCAGGTCTTGGTGAAGCCTTCGCCGGGCGGAAGGCTCGTGTCATCCGGGATCGTGACGTCGGAGACGAAGGAGGCCCGGTCGGCGCAGTCGGAGTCCGGCGGGGCGTCGGATGGCAAGGTGGGCTCGGATGTGTCGGTGGCGGCAGGAGGGATGGATGGTGTCGACGCAGGAAGCTCCAGGGTGGGCGAGCCCACCCTCCCCTCGGCCAACTGGGCGCTGAAAGTCTGGGCAGCCGACGTGGCCGACAGTCCGCCCAGGGAGTTGGTCCCGGACCGATTGCAGGCGATCTCGACGGTGAAGAGCAGCAGGGGCGGGAGCCAGACCAGCAGCCGTCGAGTCATCCTACTCATCCCGTCTCCTTGGGCCATGACGGATCCAGTGCGTTGCATGCAGCCTGAGCCCGTGACAAGACAGCCTTGAGATCCCTCACACGTGCTGATGGTATCGCAGAATCAAGATGTCAATTCCAGGTGGGTTGGAAGGGGCTAGCCGGCGGCCACCCGCAAGGCGGGCATGGTGCGAGGGTCCAGCTCATCCGGCATGGTGCCGCGCATGCTCCACGGCCCGGCCCACTCGATGCGGACCCGGGTCAGGCTACCCTGCAGAGGCAAGTCCGAATCGAAGAAGACCAGCTTGTTCGTTCGGGTCCGGCCCCTCCAGTGGCCGGGGCGCTGTGCCTCTTCCACGAGAACCTCGACCGTCCGGTCCAGGTAGGACTGGTTGATCTGGGAGACAATCCCCTCCTGCAGGGTTTCCACGGCACGGAAGCGCCGCATCTTCTCCGCCTCCGGGACGTCGTCCTCGAGGCGCCGTTCGGCGAGGGTTCCGGGCCGGGGCGAGTAGCGGGCCAGGTGGGCGACGTCGAGTTGCAGTTCGGCCAGCAGGTCGTAGGTGCGCTGGAACTGCGCCTCGCTCTCGCCGGGGAACCCCACGATGATGTCGGTGGCGATGGCCACCCCAGGCAGGTGGCTGCGCACCCGCTCGATCAGCCGGCGGTAATCGTCGGCGGTATAGCCTCGCCGCATGCGCTGAAGCACACTGTCGTCGCCTGCCTGCACGGGCACTTCGATGTGCTCGCAGACCTTGGGCAGCTCGGCCACCGCTGCCAACAGGTCATCGGTCATCCAATTCGGGTGCGAGGTCAGGAAACGGATGCGCGCCAGCCCCTCGACATCGTGGACGGACTGGAGCAACCCAGCCAGCGCGGTCCCGCCGGGCAGATCGAGCCCGTAGCGGTCGACAATCTGGCCAAGCAACGTGACCTCGCGCACGCCGCCTGCCGCCAGGCTGCGGACCTCATCGACAATCTCGCCGGTCGGGCGACTGCGCTCCGGGCCCCGACGATAGGGGATGACGCAGAACGTGCAGGCGTGCGAGCATCCCTGCACGACGGTCACGTAGGCAGCCACTTTTGCCGTCGGCCGGTCCGGCCCGACTGCAAGGTCGCCATCCATCAGGGCATGGCGCTCGACCGTCTCTCGCCGGGCGGCTGAGGCCAGATCCCGCTCGGTGAGATAGGCCACGAGGGGATTGGGATCGGATGGCGGCGAGAACACATCCACGAACGGGAACGCCTGCCGCAGCCGATCGTTGCCCTTCACGCCTACCAGGCACCCCATCAGGTTGATGACGAGTTCCGGGCGGCGTTCCTTGAGCGGCCGTAGGGAATGCAGACGTCCGTAGGCGCGATCCTCGGCGCTTTGGCGTACGACGCACGTGTTCACGACCACGACGTCCGCCTGCTCCGCCGTATCCGTGGCGCACAATCCCAGGCGCTCGAGGCAGGCGGCGACGCGCTGTGAGTCAGCCACGTTCATCTGGCATCCGGACGTCCAGATGTGGTACCTCATGCGGCGAATTATAACCAGACTGGGTCCGGATTCGGGAGGTGGACTGCCGAGCGCTGGTAAGATGGGATGGCGAGTGGCTTCCGGAGCTATATGTCGACTTCTTAGCGAAACTGAGAGGGCAGGTAATGCGGCCATGGGTGAACGTGTGCGTTGGCGCGACGGCAGCCCTTGCCGGCTGCGTCCTGCTGGCATTGGCCTCCTGCTCGCCGTACTCGCTGCCGGCGATGCCAACCATCCCACCTGACACCTCGCCCCTGGCGCAGACCCCGTTCCCCGCTCCGACAGAAGCCACGACAACGCCGACACCGGATCTCTCGCCCACCCCTGACTGCACGAGTGCGACCGGCCAGATCGTCGAAGACAGCTATCCGGGGGCATTGGTGGAAGGCGAAGTCCCCTTCCGCATCTACCTGCCGCCGTGCTACCCGACGGCCGCCAAGCGGCTGCCGGTGCTGTACCTGTTCCATGGCTACCCCTTTGACGAGGCGCATTGGGATGATCTGGGGGTCGATGAACTGGCGGAGGACTGGATTGGGAGCGGGGAGACGGAGCCCTTCATCCTGGTGATGCCTCGGCTGCCGGAACCGCTTTACCGATCCTCCAGTGGCGGTAACTGGTCCTATGAGGCCGAGATGCTCGACGGCCTGCTGCCTGCGGTCGAGGCGAAGTACGCCGTGGCGGCAACCCCGGAGGGCCGGGCCATTGGCGGGATCTCGCGCGGGGGCGTGTGGTCTTTGGAGATCGGGATGCGGCATCCGGAGCTGTTCGGGACGGTGGCCGCCTTCAGCCCGGCGCTGGCCGTGAACCAAGCCGGGCCTGCCTACGATCCCCTGCACCTGGCACAGGACGAGGCCGAGCTGCCACTCCGCTTCTTCCTGCTTGCCGGCGAGACCGACTGGGCCCGCCCGCAAACCGAGATCCTGGCCGATTCGCTTCGGGGGCAGGGTGCAGACGTCGTGATTTTCATCACAGGCGGGGGGCATGACCCGAACGTCTGGGCGGCGGGCATGGAACCGTTCTTGACATATGTACTGGCGGGCTGGTCACCTTAGCCTGACAGACCGACACGTGGAAACCGGATTAGAATCCAACCGAACGGTGGTTTGGGCATCCAGCCCCCCCGTCAAGGGGAGATGAGACCATGCCCGAGACTGAACCAAGTGTTGGCGACGTAATCGACTCCTACCGAAGGCGACGCAACCGGCTGATCCCGCTGTTTGTGGGCGGTCTGGCGGTCGTTCTTCTGGTGGTGGGCCTCTTTCTGGTTGTGCTCTGGCTGACCGGCGAGAACCCGCCCGCCATGCCGGCGTTCCTGGCCCCCGATACGCCGACGCCCACCGAAACCCCGACGCCGCTTCCGCCGACGGAGACCCCGACCATCACCAACACCCCTGAGCCGTCGCTCACCCCTACGCCGTCAGGCCCGACCGAATACACGGTCGAAGTTGGGGATACTCTTTTCTCGATTGCCGAGAAGTTCGGTGTGACGATGGACCTGCTCATCTCCTTCAACGCACTGGCAGATCCCAACAATATAGGGGTTGGGACCAAGCTGCTGATCCCGCCGCCGGATTCCGAACTACCGACAGAGACGGCCGTCCCGACCGGATTGCCGCGCGGCTCGAAGATCGAATACCTGGTGAAGACAGGCGATACGCTGCAATCCATCGCGGCCAAGTTCAACAGCACGGCCGAAGCGATCGCCACCGAGAACAAGGTCCAGCTGACCGACATCCTGTTTGTCGGCAAGCTGCTAGTCGTCCCGGTCAACATCGCCACCCCGACGCCAACGGTAGCGGCGCCGATCGTGACGGCCACGGCTACCCGCGTGCCCTAGGGGGTGTCCCGGGGGCAGCCGGAAGCCCGACCTTCGCGTTCTCCGTTTGCCGCTCAGGATTTCAGGAACAGGCCCGACCTGCCCTCGATTCCGTCGAGTTCTCCAGGGCCGGCTTCCCTTGCCAGTCCGGTTGTCGAACCCAACGCCGCCGGCCGGGTCAGGCGCTGGCGAGCGCCTGCCGAATGGCGTATAGCACCGATTCGTCGTTCTCGCCTGCCAGTGCCTCAACCAGTCCCTTCCGCGCCGCCTCATGCCCAAACCGTCCCAACGCCCAGGCGGCGGCCTCGCGCAACCACGGCTCTTCCTCCGCCACCAGCGAACGAATCAAAGAGGGGATCGCCGTTACATCCCGCAGGTTCCCGGCCACGATGGCTGCATTCCGCACCAGACCGGTCCGCCGGGCGCGCTTGAGCGGGCTGCCATGTAATCGACGTTGAACTTGCTCCGGCGTGAGCTGCAGCAAATCGGCGGAGGTTGCAGATCGCAGAAAGGTACGTGGCTGAAAGGCGGTGTCCTGGGTGGGGACGGCAAAGCGCGTGTTCCACGGACAGACCTGCTGGCAGATGTCGCAGCCGAAGGCCCATGAGCCGAGCGACGGACGCAAGTCCGTCGGAATCCGGCCGCGCAGTTCGATTGTCAAGTACGAGATGCAGCGGCGGGCGTCCAGGGTGCGGTCGGAGAGGATGCACCCCGTCGGGCAGGCGTCGATGCACCGCCGGCAGGACCCACAGCGATCGAAGGCCATGGGAGGATCCGCCGGGAGAGGCAGGTCCAGCAGGACCTCGGAGAGCAGCAGGTAGGAGCCGAGGCGGGGGTGGATCAGGCAGGTGTTGCGGCCGATCCATCCCAGGCCGGCCTGCTGGGCCAGTTCTCGCTCAAGCAGCGGTCCAGTGTCGGTGTAGATGCGGTGGCCGATAGGACCACCCGCCTGCCGCTCCACTGACTTCACAAGTTGGCGGAGCCGGCCGACGAGCACGTCGTGATAGTCCGACCCGAGAGCGTAGCGGGCGATATCGACACGCCAGGCTGCGGGCTCGGGCTCGATCTGCGGCAGGTAGCGCGTCGCCAGGACGAGGAGCGAGCGGCATTGGGCGAACAGGCGGCGCGGATCGGCGCGTACGTCCAGGGCGCGTGGTGCCGCCAGGTAGCTCATCTCCCCGTGGCGGCCGGCGCCGATCCAGGCGCGGTACACGTCGTGGTGGCTGGTCTGGGAGGGGCGGGTGATGCCGATCAGGTCGAACCCAAGCGCAGTTGCGGTCGTCCTGATCTGGCGGACGAGGCTCGGGGCGTCAACCACGGTCGGGTTGCGCTCTTTCTCCGAAGAGCCGAGCGCCTCCGAAGGATCGGAGGCGGTCGTCCGCGCAGGGCAAGTCCAGGGGCATCTGGTTACTTGGACTGCAAGTACTCGAGGATGGAGGCCGCCGCTCGACGCCCGCCGACCATGGCGGTCACCACCAGGTCAGGGCCGGTGACGGCGTCGCCGCCGGCGAAGACGCCGGCTTTGGACGTCGCTCCGGTCTGCTGATCGGCAACGATCTGTCCCCACTTGTCCGTTTTCATGTCCGGCGTGGTTTTTCCCAGGACCGGATCCGGCCAATAGCCGAGAGCCAGGATGGCGGTGTCGGCCGAGACCGTAAAGTTCGAGCCCTCGATGGGCACCGGCCGGCGGCGGCCACTGGCATCCGGCTCTCCGAGCTCGCATTGCAGGCATTCGACTGCGTTCAAACGCCCATCCGGGCCGCCGATGAATCGTACCGGCTGCGTCAGGAAGCGGTACCTGGCCCCCTCCTCCCGGGCGAGCTCGCGGTCCTTCTTGCCCCCGGGCATTTCGGCCTCGGTCCGCCGGTACAGGCAGGTCACCTGCTCGGCGCCCATGCGCAGCGCAGTGCGCAGACAATCGGAGGCAGTGTCGCCGCCGCCGATCACCACCACTCGCTGTCCAATCGGCGGCACTTCCTTCTTGTCGTCCGGCAGCAGTGCCAGGTCGACATTCGTGCGAATCAGGAAGTCCGTGGCCAGGTAGACCCCGGGCAAGTCGGCTCCGGGGGCGTCGAGGGTGGCGTCCACGCCTGTGCCGATGCCGATATACACGGCCTCAAACCCCTCGGCAAACAAGTCGTCGACGGTTTTGTCCTTGCCAATCCGCACATCGGTCACGAAGCGGATCCCGGCCCGGCTGTAGTCCTCCAGCCGCGCCATCACGATCTCCTTCGGCAGTTTGAAGTTCGGGATCCCGTAGATCAACAGGCCGCCCGCATGGGGCAAGGCTTCGAAGATCGTGACCGCGTGGCCCTCCCTGGCCAGCAACTCGGCACAGGCCAGGCTGGAGGGGCCGGCACCGATACAGGCCACCTTCCTTCCGGTTGGAGGCCCGACCGGGATCTTCACCCCACCGTTGGCCCGCTGGTAAGCGGTGACAAACGCCTCCAGGGCACCTGTCACCACCGGCTCCTGGCGCTTGTTGCGCACGCAAGACCCCTGACAAAGGGCTTCGTGCGGGCATACCAAACCACAGACCTCGGGAAGTGAGCTGGTCTGCCGGTACACATCCGCCGCCTTCAGGAAATCGCCTTGCTCGATCAACCACATGGCAGAGGGGATGTCGTTGTGAGCTGGACACGCCTGGTAGCAGGGTGCGGGGTCCGGGCAGTGAATGCAGCGCTCAGCGGCCTGCCGCGCTTGCTCTTCCGTCAGCGGCAGATAGGTCGCCTGAAAGTCGCAGACTCGTTCTTCGACAGGCCTGGCGACCACATCCACCAGGGGGATGCGCATGCGTGCCTTGCGGTCAACAACGAGGTCTTCCCCAGGAATCGCCTGCATTGCTGCCCCTCCGCGGGTTACCTGTACAGATGATATGCATCGAAGTAGGACCATATCAGTCGAAGATGTCACGCTGGAGGCGGAAGGTCGTCACGTCCTGCATTCGGCCAGTGCGCCGAGCGCGGCAGACATACCTTCGGCTCTGGGGAGGCCGGCGCTGCACCCGCGATCGCTCATTGGTGCCCAGCGCCGGATTCGCCAGGTGTCTGCAGACGGGATCGGAACCTATGGAAGGTAACGCCTGCAAGCGACAGGGCATGGTATTCTTCCAGGTCGCTGCCGCCCTCTCGAGTCGGCCGGGCCGGATGGCAGCTGGAGTTTGGACGAGGCGCGGCTGGCATCCCGGCACGTCCGCCCTGCATACATCCCCTCCCGGACGAGGGGAAGTCAGGCCCTTGGCGTGCCGGCTCGAGAGGCGTAAGGCCTGCGAATGCATCTTCACATCCTCTTCACGCCGCTCAGATACCCTGGCATGGGGTTGAAGGCGAAGGGAGTCGAATGAGACGAAGAACATGGCATATCGCTCTCCTGTGGATGGCCGTTCTGGCTGGAGCCGTGCTGCAAGGCTGCTCTCGACCGGCGGCTCAGGCGGATGGACTGCAGACCGTGGCGGCCGAACGCGGCAGTCTGACAGCGATCGTCGGGGCGACCGGAACGGTGCGCCCGGATCAATCCGCTCGCCTGTCTTTCGACACAAGCGGTACGGTGGATGAAGTCCTGGTGTCAGTGGGGGATCGCGTCAAGGTGGATCAGGTGCTGGCGACGCTGCGGCAGACGTCCCTGCCGGCCGCCGTCATCTCCGCTCAGGCTGAGGTGGTCGAGGCGCAGAAGGCGCTGGATGATCTGCTGAACTCGGGGACGCCGCAGGCCGATGCGCAGCTGGCGCTGGCCGAGGCGCAGGACGCCCTGAAGAACGCTGAGTACATCTGGCGCGTTCGACAGGAAGGCTACCGCGCCAGCGAGACGACCATGGACCTGGCGCGCGCACGCTTGGTGGTTGCGCAAGATGCGCTCTCGGACGCCAAGTCCGCCTATGGGCGGGTCGGCGGGGATCCGATGGAGGATGCCGACAAGGCGTCGGCCCTGACGATGGTGGCGCAGGCGCAGGCCGAGATAGATGCCGCCAAGCGGGCGCTCAACTGGTACAAGGGCCGGCCGTCGCCCATCGATCAGGCGCTGCTCGACGCCCAGGTGGCCCAGGCGCAGGCCCGGGTGGGCGACGCGCAGCGGGAGTGGGATCGTCTAAAGGACGGTCCGGCCGCCGCCGACATTGTGGCGGCCAAGGCGCGCCTGGCAGCCGCGCAATCCACTGCCGAAATGGCGCGGATCTCCGCCCCCTTTGCCGGAACGATCACCTCGGCCAACGTCAAGCCCGGGGATCAGGTGTCGCCGGGCACCGTCGGATTCGGCCTGGCCGACATGAGCGAAATGCTGGTCGACAGCAGCCTGTCGGAGATCGATATCAACCGCATCAGCCTCGGTCAGCCGGTATCCATCGTCTTCGATGCGGTTTCGGATCAGACCTATGCCGGTGAGGTCACCGAGATCGGCTTGATCGGCGAGGCCATCGAGGGCGTGGTGAGCTTCCCCATCACCGTGCGGCTGGTGGACTCAGATCAGGCAGTGCGACCGGGGATGACGGCCGCAGTCAATATCGTGGTCAATGAGATCCAGGACGTACTGCTGGTGCCTAACCGTGCGGTGCGGGTGCAGGATGGCAAACGAGTCGTGTATGTCCTGAAAGATGACGTGCCGACACCGGTCGAGATCACGCTGGGGGCGTCATCCGACACCGACAGCCAGGTTGTCCAGGGCGATCTGCAAGAGGGCGACCTTATCGTCCTGAACCCGCCGGCTGCGTTCGGGCAAGGCGGCCCAGGCGGCCCCGGCTTCTTCATGAGGTCCGATTGAAATGGCCGACTCGGAAAAGGTCATCGAGGCGGTAGACCTGACCAAGACCTACCAAATGGGGAAGGTCGAAGTCCCGGCGTTGTGCGGCGTCTCCTTCTCCGTGCGCCCAGGGGAAGTGCTGGCGATCATGGGCCCTTCGGGTTCGGGCAAGAGCACGCTGATGAACCTGCTCGGTTGCCTTGACCATCCGACCTCCGGCAGCTACTGGCTAGAAGGCAAGCTCGTCTCCGATCTCCGGGATGACGACCTGGCGGTCATCCGAGGCCGGCGCATCGGTTTCATCTTTCAGTCCTTCAACCTGCTCGCGCGCCAAACGGCACTGTCCAATGTTGAGCTCCCGATGCGCTATTCCGGCGTCAACGGTTCCCGGCGCCAGCGCGCCGCCCAGGCCCTGGAGGCCGTCGGCCTGGGAGATCGAATGCACCACCGCCCGAACGAGCTCTCCGGCGGCCAACAGCAGCGGGTGGCGATCGCCCGGGCCCTGGTCAACGACCCGGCGATCATCCTGGCCGATGAACCGACCGGCAACCTGGACAGTAAGTCAGGCGAAGAAGTGATCCGGATACTGCTCGGCCTCAACCAGGAGCGGGGAACGACATTGATTTTCGTGACTCACGATGCAGAGATCGCCAGGCGGACGCAGCATGTGATCCGCATCCGTGATGGCCGGATCGAGTCGGATGGGTAAGGGGCGGAGACAATGCTCAAGCAAAGTGTGATCGAAGCCCTTGAAAGCCTGGCGAGCAACAAGCTGCGGTCCGGGTTGACCGTGCTCGGCATCGTCATCGGCGTCGGAGCCGTGATCGCCCTGTTGGCCATTGGGCAAGGTGCACAGCAGACGATTACCGGATCGATCAGCGATATCGGCACCAACTTGCTGTTTGTCATGCGCTCCCAGGATCAGGAAATCCGCAATCGGGAGCATCTGACGCTTGGGGACGCCGATGCGCTTTCCGATCCGTTCGCCGCGCCTTCGGTGATCGGTGTTGCCCCGATGCTGACGGACACGGTCGAGGCCGCCTACGCTGGCGAGAGCACGGTCACGCAGGGGGAAGGAGTGACGCCCGATTACGCCTCGGTGCGCAACGTGGAGATGGCCGAAGGCGAGTTCATCACGCAGGAACACATGCTTGGTCGAGCGGCGGTGGCCGTGCTCGGGCCCGACACCGCCGAGACGTTGTTTGGGCGCCGGGATGGCGTGGTCGGGGAAACCGTCCGAATCGAGGGCCAGCCGTTCCGGATTCTGGGGGTCACGGCCGCCAAGGGCGGCTCCGGGTTCTCCAACGAAGATGACCGTGTCTTGCTGCCGCTGACCACGGCCCAGAGCCGCTTGTTCAGCCGCGACCGGGATGAGGTCGACATGATCCTCGCCCAGGCGATCAGCCCCGAGGCCGTCGACCAGGCCGGTGAGGAGATCTCAACCATCCTGCGCATCCGGCATCGCACCCCGATCGGCGAGGATGACTTCACCGTCTTTACCCAGCAGGATTTCATCGATACCGCCACCAGCATTACCAACGTGCTGACGATCTTCCTGGGCGGGATCGCGGCCATCTCGCTGCTGGTCGGGGGGATCGGCATCATGAACATCATGCTGGTCTCGGTTACCGAGCGCACGCGTGAGATCGGACTGCGCAAAGCCGTCGGCGCTCGCAAGCGCGACATCCTGATCCAATTCCTGACCGAATCATCTCTGCTGAGCATGTTCGGGGGGTTGATCGGCATCGTGCTCGGCTGGGGGCTCGCCACCCTTGTCGGCGCGATCGCCGCTGCCTCCGACACAGATCTCAACCCCGCCGTCAGCCTGAACGCGATTCTGCTGGCCACGCTATTCTCGGCGGCGGTCGGCCTGTTCTTCGGGTTGTACCCGGCCAAGCGCGCGGCCGACCTGGAGCCAGTGGAGGCGCTGCGCCACGAGTAGCGACCGGCGCGCCGGGCCTGGGGTGTGAGGCCAGGGGCTTTCCCGAAAGCCCGTCGCAGCTCGCGGTCTATCTCTTCGACGGGCTGCTTCCAGGACAGGCTCGCGATTCCTCTTCGCCGCACACCGCTCTCCACAGGCCGCCGCCGTGGGCCTAGTTGCAGAGACGACAGGACGATCTCCCCTCCCGGGATGGAACCAAGCTCACTTGGCTCGGCCCGGCGAGGAAGGCATCGTGGAACGGGGCTATGGCGCCACGGCCTGCCGCGTGTTCAGCGCAGAGAGGCGGGCGGCCAGGGAGGGCCAGGATGACGTCTTTGACGGTTGTCGCACAAATGATGGAAATCGCAGCCCGCACCGCTCCCAAGACACGCGGCGACGACTTTGTGGTGGTCCGGACGCTGGAGGGCAAGGAGCTGCAACGCCTCGGCCAGGGGATGGTGGACTACGGCCGCCGAAGCGGGAAGGGGAACTTCGACCGTGACGGCCAGAACGTGCTGGATTCGCAGGCGGTCGTCTTGATTGGTCTGAAGGATGCCGCGGTCGTGGACCTGAACTGCGGCGCATGCGGCCAGGAGACGTGCATCCGTACCGGCACCTATGACGGCGAGTTCCGCGGCCCGAGCTGTGCCCTCCGACTGCTCGACCTGGGGATTGCCTTGGGCTCGGCGGTCAAGACCGCCGGGATGCTCAACGTGGACAACCGGATCATGTATCGCGCCGGGGTTGTCGCGCGGGAACTCGGGTTGTTGGATGCCGACATCGTGATGGGCGTTCCGCTCTCGGCCAGCGGGAAGAGTATCTTCTTCGATCGGCCGCTGAACGTGACCGCGCCCGGCTGAGAGATGAGGGCACGGCGCGGCGAATTCGGTCACGCCTGAGCCCCCCTGTGTCGTGCTCAAGCTTGCAGGGATCGAGCCCCGCCGACAGCCTAATGGTCCAGGTGTGGTTGG
>CAZBJQ010000023.1:0-25531 GCA_964492235.1 uncultured Anaerolineaceae bacterium
CCCTCTCCCAGGATCTGGTCAGAGTGAAGCCGGACCTGGTGTTGACGATTCCGCCGCGCCCCAATCAGGCCTTCTGGACCCTCTCGGCACTGTGGGCGGCGTGGCTGTGGGGACGCAGCGAAGCCAGCGCGATCAAGGTCGCGCTGCGTCGCCGGCGCTACGACTGGGCTTGGCATCAGGCGGCGCTGCGGGGCGCCCTCGGGGGTGTGACCGAGGTCCTGGCGCAGGGGACGCCGATGCTGGCGCTGATGCCGGAATGCGAGCCGGGTTTCCTCAGCGCCGTCCTGGCGGCCACGGATGGCGCCGGTTTCCGGCTGATGGGCCGAGCCCTGCGGGTCGCCGAAGGCGAGGCCTGCCTGCGCTGGGAGGTCGATGCCACCCGGCCCCGGCCGATCGCGCTGCAGCAACTGCCTCAACGGCTGACCGAGGCCATGGGCCTGAGATTGCAGACCCGCCAGGAGCCGGCCTCCTACTCCTTCATGCATGCAGCCGCCGTCTTCGGCCTGGCTGGCGACCGTCTCCTCGGCAATCTCCCGGAGACGGAAGAAGTCCCGGTGACGTCCCTGGTGACACAATCCATCGAGCGCTCTCTGGCCGACCGCAAGTCCTTCCAGCACTTGGGAACCGGGACCGAGCCGGAGAGCGGCTCCTACTGGCTCGAACACCCCGCAGCCCAGGGGCAAGCGCTGTCCGACCGCGTGGAAGAGCTGGTGCTCACCACTTTGTGCCAGCGGCGCCAGGCTACCGAAGCACAGATCGATTCCCTGGTGTGCGGAGTTCTCCGCGGCCTGCAAACCCCCGACCGGCGCTGGGTCCTGGCCTGCCTGCGATCCTACGCGACGCTGGATGAGACAGGCACGTGGACCTTGCGCTCGGAAGACGAGCCGGCGGCGCGAACCGCTGATTGCCAGGAGATATGCCGCAAGTTGATCGACCTGGGAAACCGGCTTGGCTACGGCAGCGGGCAAGGCGGACAAGGAAACGTGACCTGGACCGATCCGCCCGACGGCAGCCGGCCGGCCTTCACCTTCATTGTGTGTGAGACCACGGCTCCCAGCACGGCGCTGGCCTCCGGCCCAAGGCCGGCGCCGACCTTTGTGATTCCCGGCGGACGCGCGGCGTTGTTGGCCGAGAAAGCTCGACGCGACCTCCGTCTGCGCTACGCCGTCGAGGACAGCACCCGGGTGATCAAGTTCCGCCACGTCCGCAGGCTGGCCGAGGAGTCCACCCTGCGGCGGGACACATTGCTGGAACGAATGGCGCTCGACCCGTTGGGTGAGCAGGACCCCCAATTGCCGCTGCTCTAGGCGCTTGCGGAGAACAGCCGGGAGGATGCAGCGAGACCGCCACGAGTCTCCTCCCCCGACCACGCGTTTTCCCGCGACCTGCCGGGCGCGGGCGAAAGACAACTTCGCAGGTCGAGCCGATCCTGGGGTTGGCCGAACCCAATCGCCTTCATCTTCTCTTCTCGCTCGTCGACCGCCAACGACTCACCGCGCTTGGCCACCGGCATCCAGGCCGCGCCCCGGGTCACCATCGGGTGAAGCGATCAGGATCAGGGGGTGGGCGTTTCCGTTGGCGTGGGGATCGCCGTCGGGGCCTCGGTGGAGGTCGGCGTTGGTGTCTCCGTGGGCGTCGGAGTTGGTGTGGGCGTGGGCTCAGGCAGGTTGATGAACACGTGTATCCGGCGTTCGGCGGAACCCCCGTTCTCGCCACGGACTGTAAGGCGGAGCGTGAGCGGGCCGTTCTTGACGCCGGCCAGGTCCCATGTCAGGAGCCGCTCTCCTTGCGGATACTGGTGGTCATCGCGTCTCAGGTCCGGCCAGGTTTTCGGCTCATAGCCTTCGGCGGCCTCGAGAACCCAATCTCGGAATCCGTCACTGGCGCCGACCCTTGCCACGATGTCCACGGGTCCGCTGTTGATGGTGGAGCCTTCGATCGGCGACAGGATTTCCACGATCGGGCGCGGGCTGTCAGCGTTGCAGGTCTTGTCGGGGATGAAGAACACCGGCCGGTCCTCGAAGCCGTGCTCTTCAGACCAATCCTTCCCCTGGTCGTCCTCGGTGAGCCACTGGCGGGCCCAGGGGTCATCTACATCCAGGCCCAGCTTCTCCTTGGCGAAATCCAGACATTCCCCGGAGGCCAGCTCGAGGGAGTAGGTGTCGATCCATGTCTCCTGCCACAGATCTTGCTCCTTGGGCAGGGGCGGCTGATCGGCGGCGAAGACCTCGATCCGATCGTCCGGGCACCACTCCGACGGCTCGGCGCCGGAGATGGTGCACACCACGCGGTCGATCAGACCATCCGGGCGGCCGAATCCCTCCGGCTGGCCCGCGGTCAGGTAGGGCACGGCGGCCTGCATGTAGGCATTCCAGATCGGGGCCGCGCCGGATAGCCCGGTGGTGTTCTGCATCGGTGTGTAGTCGGCATTCCCGACCCACACGCCGGCAGCAATATCCGGGGTGAAGCCCAGGGTCCAGTTGTCGCGGAAGTCGTTGGTGGTGCCGGTCTTGGCGGCGGCGGGGAACGGCAGTTCAAGCAGGGAGTTGTTGCCGAACATCGGCTGCCGGGCCTCGTTGTCTGAAAGGATGGATGTGATCAGAAAAGCGTGCTCCGGCCGCAACACCTGCTCCGGCACGGAGGCCACGTGCTCGTAGGCAAGCTTGCCCTCGTGGTCGACGATGCGCGTGATGGACACAGGCGGCAGGCGAGCCCCCTGGTTGGCGAACACCGAGTAGGCGGAGGTCAGCTCCAGCAGGCTGACATCTCCGCCCCCGAGCGTCAGAGAGAGGCCATAGTCATCGCGGTCGAGTGTGGTGATGCCCATGCGGCGGGCAAACGGCACCAGCCCCTCCTCCTGGGGCGTGGAGGGGTCATCGTAGATGCCGATGAACTGCAGCGTCTTGACGGCCGGGATGTTGTAGGAGTTGGCCAGCGCCGCCCGAACGGTCACCGGGCCGTGAAAGCGCTCGTCATAGTTGTTCGGCTCGTAGGGAGGCCGCGGGTCATCCGGGTTTCCCGAGGGGGGGAACTCGCTGGGCACGTCCCAGATCAGGGTGCCTGGTGTCCAGCCTTGCTCGAAGGCGTGGGCGTAGGTCAGTGGTTTGATCGAGGAGCCCGGCTGGCGTGGCGCGACCGACATGTTGATCTGGCCGTCGATGTCCTCATTGTTGAAGTCGGCCGATCCGACCATTGCCAGGATCTCGCCGGTATGCGGATCCAATGAAACCAGCGCTCCGTTCGTCACGTGCCGATCGGCCAGTGCGGTCACCTGCTGGCTGACCAGGGTCTGGGCCAGGTCTTGCAGTTGAGGGTCGAGGGTTGTGTAGACGTTGAACCCCGAGCGGTAGATCGTCTGGGGGTCGTACATCTGCTCGAGCTGGGTGCGGATGTAGTTGACCCAGTGGGGGTAGCGGATCTGGATGTCGGCCGGCTGGAAGGGGAAGGTTTCGATCTGTGCGATGGCCGCGCCCGCCTCCTCGGGGGTAAGGCACACCGGCTCGGTGGCCGGGCCAACGCCGATGCAGCCCTGATCCTGGCTGGTGAGCACCATCAACGTGAGCACCTGCCGGTGCCGATCCAGCGCCGCTTGGCGGTTGGTGAACACGTCGTAGATCGAGGGCGCTTGGATCAGGCCTGCAAGGAACGACGCCTGGGGAAGCGACAAAGCGCCGGCCGTTGTCCCGAAATACGTCTGCGCCGCAGCCTCGACGCCGTAGGCCAGGTTGCCGAAATACACCTGGTTCAGGTACAGCTCGAGAATCTCATTCTTGGTGAAGCGCCGGTTGATTTCGGCCGCCAGCAGGATCTCGCGAATCTTGCGGACCGCAGTGCGTTGCGACCGCTCTTCGGGGGTGAACAGCAAGTTGCGCGCGATCTGTTGGGTGATGGTGGATGCGCCGGACACGGTGTCGCCACCGCGAAGGTTCTGCCAGATCGCCCGGGCGATGGCCATCGGATCGAATCCGGGGTGGCTGTAGAACTGCGAGTCCTCGGTCGCCAGCACCGCCGCCAGCATGAAGGGTGAGATCTGCTCCAGCGGGACGTAGGTGCGGCGACCGGCCTGCGGATCGAGGATCTCGTACAGCACATTGCCGGCCCGGTCGTAGATCCGGGTGGTCTCGAAGTGCGCGGCATTCTCCCGCAACGTATCCACCGGTGGCAGCGTAGATGCCAGCGACGAATACTGCAGCAACCCGAACGTGAGGAGCAGGATACCGGCCGCAGCCGCGGCGAAGGCGCCCAGGACTGCCATGCGCACCAGACAGCCAGTTCCGCCGGAAGGCAGGCGCCGACGAGGGGGGGGAGTGGCGGGATCCGGGAGCGGCGCCGAGGCAAAGGCGGCCGGCGTGACGTTCGTCCCCCCGCGATCGATTCGAGATACCCTGTGGGGCAGGCCAGGTACGTCCCCGGAGGCGGCAGTCGATTGACTGGCGTCGGGCTGGGTCGGCTCCAAGCTGCCCGGCCGATCCTCGTGCGAGGCATGTCCGCTGGTCCCTGCAGATGAAGCGAAAGAGGATCGGTCCATGCTGGCTTCCGTCATCGGCGCCATTCTAGCCTCGGGGTCTTAGGTGGACACGAGCAAGAGGCTGCCCACCTGAAGCCCTCAATCCGGCGCCGGCTTGCTCTGCACCAGCACCAGCCATACACCCTTCATCACGGTTTCGTCCGCCTGGTTCCGGACATCGATCCCCAGTTTGATCTGGCCGCCACCGAGGCGCGGCAATGGCTTGGTTTCCTCGACATCCAGCAAGGCGTGAATGGTGTCCCCGAAGACGACCGGCTTGCTGAACTTCCATTCCTGGATCTCGCGGAAGGCAAGCACGGTACCCTCCAGCACGCCGGTCCGGGCGGCCAGGCCGCTGACGATCGACAGGCACAGCAGGCCGTGGGCCACGCGCTGGCCGAAGTAGGTGTGGCGGGCGAACTCGGCATCGGTGTGGATGGCCATGAAGTCGCCGGAGATCCCGGCGAAGGCCGTCACATCGGCCTCGCCGATGGTGCGGGCAGGCGTGGCAATCCGCTGGCCAGCGGCGAATTCCTCGAAGTAGCGGCCGCGACTCTTGAGGTCGATTGTGCTCATGCGGGCCTCCTCACCGGGGGCCGATTCTAGCACGCCTTCTCACGCAGCGATCGGACTCGCCCTGCGCATGCCGACCCCGTACAATGGCGCCATGCGCACCTGGAGGCTGGCGGCGGAGGATGCCTGCACGCTGGTTCTGGCGGCCGACGCTCGATTCGGCGGGACCGACTACATCGAGGACCAGATCTGGCAGGTCTTGCCTCGGGGCGAGGATCCGCAGGCGTTGACCGTGCGGACCTCGTATGGACGACAAGCGCAGGGAATGAGGATCTTCCCTTCCTTTGTTCTCGGGGATCGCTTATCGATCGATCCAGCAGCCTTCCATCAACCCGTCGTCATCTGCCAGGCCCTTCCCAATTACGTCCGGCTGGAGTTCTGGCCCCTGCCGGAGTTGGAAGCCACGGCTGAGTACTGGGTGGCGGATTCTCGCCGGCTGGTATCACGGATCCGGCTCACCAACCGCGTGGAGCGAGTGATCCACCCGCAGCTTCGCTTGCATGCCCTGCTGGCGCCCGACAGGCAGATCGACCCTATGCGGCTGGTCACCTGGGAGGGAGTCACGACGCTGCAAGGGCGCGTGGTGGAAATTCGGCCCCTGGTGTTCTTGAGCGGCGGAGCGGTGGCCTTCCGCTCCATCTACCCAAGCCTGCAGGTCACGGCCTCGCTGGCGCCGGGAGAGACCCGTGCCTGGACCTGGGCCCATGCCGGGTTGGCAGATGCCGCCCAATCCTTTGAAGCCGCCAGGGCGGTGGCGGCTATGCCTTTCGAGGCGATGGTGGCCCGCATTGAGCGGATGGCAGAGGGGATCGTGCAGGTCGAGAGCGGCCATCCGGCGTGGGACGCCGTGCTCCATTTCTCGCAGGTCGCCGCTCTGTCAAGTTTCGTTGGCCCGACGCGGCACCTGCCTGCGGCCGCACCCATCCTGATCCGCTCGCCCGAACATGGACACTCCCAGCGCGGCGACGGCACCGACTACGACTGGTGCTGGAGTGGACAGGAATCGTTGGCGGCCTTCTACCTTGCGCGTCAGGTTCTTCCAGCGGCACCCGAGTTGGCGAAGGGTGTGGTGCTCAACGCACTGGCGACGCAGGGTGCCGACGGTGCCGTGGACGCGAAACCTGGCCTTGCCGGCCAGCGCCAGCGCATGAGCTCCGTCCCGATCCTGTGCGAGCTTAGCTGGCAGATCTTCCGGCAGACGGAAGACCGCACCTTCCTCCTGGACGTGCTTCCCAAGCTGCGCGAGGCCTTCGACAGCTGGTTTGAGCCCGCTCGCGACCGCGATCGGGACGGATTCCCGGAATGGGAGCACGCCATCCAGCCCGGCTATGACGACCACCCGGTGTTCTCCCAAACCCGGGCATCAGCCCAGGGGGCTGACATCCGCTGTGTGGAATCCCCGGACCTGGCGGCCTTCCTGCTGCGAGAAGCCGAGGCACTCAGTTCAATGGCGCAGGCGGCTGGTGAGGCGGGCTGGCTGCCAGGCATCCATGCACGCGTGGCTGGGCTGCTCGCGGGGTTGGCTCGATGTTGGGACCCCGAGGAGGGAGCCTACCGCCGGATCGATCGCGACCTCCACACCACACCCTCGGGTGCTGCGATCGTACGAGCCAGGCGAGATGGCCGCTACGACACCAAGGCCACGCTGCAGCCGCCGGCCCGATTGGTGATCCGGGTGTCGGGACCAGAGTCCGAGGCCCGTTCGCTGGAGATCGTCCTGAGCGGAAGTCCTCCGGCTGGACGGGTCCGGACCGTCCGGCTGGACGCCTCGGACTTCGCCTGGTATTGGAACCTCGGATCCAGCACGACGGATGAGGTGTTTGCCCGGCTGGAGCGCGTCCAGGTGCGCGGCCTGGGGGACGCCTTCGAGACCCTAGTGCGAATTCCCGACCTGACTCGCCAGGACCTTGGGACCCTGTTGCCACTTTGGCCCCAGCAGACCCCTTCCGAGCCGTCCAGCCGGTTGATCGATGGTCTGGTATCGAACGCGAACCAGTTCTGGCAGCCGCATGGCCTGCCGCTCCTCCCGGCGAGTGATCCCGGCTACGCCGAGCAGATCGAAGATTGGGTCGGCGGGGTGTCGATGCCCTGGAACGTGATGATTGGAGAGGGGTTGATCGCCCACGGCAGGCAGGAATTGGCGGCTGCGCTCTTCGATCACCTGATGGCTGGCGTCACCCGCGTGCTGCGGGAGGAGCACACCTTCCGTCAGGCCTACCATCCTGAGACCGGCCAGGGGCTGGGCGAATGGCACCATGCATGTGGTGTGGCGCCGCTTAGCTTGTTCCTGGGGAGTGTCGGTGTACAACTGATCTCGCCCACCAGGGTTGGACTGCGAGGGCGGAATCCGTTCCCGTTTCCTGTGACAATCACCTGGCGTGGGCTGGCCGTTACGCGCAGCGGCGAGGTCAGCCGGGTGGTGTTCCCGGACGGCCAAGCTCTGGACATCCAGGGCGAGGAACCTCTGGTGATTGAGCAGGAGCCCCGCCGCCCGAACCCGAGGGGAGCAGGGAAGTAGCCAGGCCCCCGCCATAGGTCCCACTGCCTGACCTGCGGCAGTGGCCGTCGGAAATGCGGGCCCAGCCGAATGCGATGGCCTACTGACATCTGGGCCGGAGGTGCGCCATGATCGTCGGTGCCGTGATGAAGACGCAAGTGATCTCGATTCCTCACGATGCACTGCTGGAGGAGGCCGTGCGGTCCTTCGTTCAGCACCGGGTCGGAACGCTCCCGGTTCTGGCTGCGGACGGAAAGCTCTTGGGCATGCTCGACCTGCAGGCCGTGCTCAACCTGGTGTTGCCGCCCTTTGTGAGGTTGGTGTCGGATTTCGACTTCGTCCATGACTTCGGCCCGGTCGAGTTCTCCGAGATGGACGACGCCATGCGCGCCCGGAAGGTTTCCGAATTGATGCAACCGTCACATGCCATTGAGGAGAGTTCGGGATTGCTGCGGGCCTACGCTTACATGCTTCAGCACGACCTCGGGAATGTGCTCGTCACCGACAGCGAGGGGAGGCTGGTGGGGATCGCTTCACGCGTGGATGTCGGCGTCGGATTCCTGCGTTCGTGGATGGATCATCAGGGGCATAGCGGATGACAGCCGCCGTCTCGGGATTGATCTTCTTTGTCACCTTGCTGGCGATTCTGCTCGAGAGGGGCGACCGTGCGATTATCGCCATCGCCGGAGCGGCCGTCATGGTGATTGTTGGAATGGCGATGGGCTTCTACGATGAGCAGCTGGCGATTGCCTCACTCGATCTCGAGACGCTGGGGCTGTTGCTGGCCATGATGATTCTGGTTGCACTGCTGAAGCCAACCGGCCTGCTGGAAGCGCTGGCCGCCCTGGCGGCACGAGTCTCGAGGGGCAAGCCAGCGGTGCTCTTGGTTCTGCTCGGGTTGGTGACCGGGGCCCTGGCCATGATCCTTCCGAACGTGACGACCGTCGTCCTGATCGCACCGCTCACGGTCTTGATCGCGGAAGTGTTGGGCATATCGCCTATCCCTCTCCTCATGGCGGAGGCGATCCTGGCAAACGTCGGTGGTGTCGGTACACTGATCGGCGACCCGCCGAACATCCTCATCGGCTCCGCCGCCGGCCTGACGTTCAATGACTTTCTGACACATACGTTTCCCATCGTGATCCTGGTGATCCCGCTGGTCTTGCTCCTTCTCCTGTTCATCTACAGGCGGGAGATGCGCGTGGCGGGTGCGGGGTCGAGCGCCTTGCGCGGTTTCCGTCCGGCGGAGGCATTGCACGACCGGAGAACCGCCATCAGGATCCTGATCGTGCTGGGCACAGGGTTGGTTCTCTTCCTGCTTCAGGAGGTTATGGGTGTCACCTCCTCTCTGATCTCCCTTTGCATGGCAGCCGCTGCCTTGCTCTGGATTCAACCCCCGATGGAAGAGCTGCTCAAGCGCATTGACTGGCAGGTGCTTCTGTTCTTCATGGCGTTGTTCGTGCTGGTTGGCGGCCTGGAAGCAGCCGGTGCGCTGGAGTTGGTCGCAGGCCGGATGGCGGAGGGGTTCGCAGGCAACCCGATTCTGGTGGCCATCGGAATCCTATGGCTGACTGCGTTGTCCTCGGCGGTTGTCGACAATGTGCCGGTCACGGCCGCGATGATTCCCGTGATCTTCGGACTCGGTGAGCAAGGGATCGATATCCGGCCGCTGTGGTGGGCGCTGGCGCTGGGCGCCGGATTCGGCGGCAATGGCACCATCATCGGAGCCGCCAGCGGGATCATTGTCGCCGAGGTCTCGCTCAAGACGCCCACGCCCATCACCTCACGCATGTGGATGCGCGCCGGGCCGGCTACGCTCATTCTCGCCTGCACCGTCGCCACCGCGGTCATGGTTCTTGCCTACCCCTTCTTCGCTCGCTAGCAGGTGGATGAAATAGGCCTCTCAGACGGGATGGCCTCTTCATCAGCCGCCCAGGATGGGCTCACGCTTCCAGGCCGCGGAGGGCCCGTCGTCTGGGATCGGTTAAGGGCCGCAGGGAGCTGCGGCCACGCCTAGGCCGATGAGGTATCCGGCGGCTCAGGCTCCTCGAAGCTCTCCACCTGATAGGTCAGGACCTCGAGCCCGCCGCTTCGCCACGCATCCCCGGGAAGGTAGGCCTTCTCACACAGCACGGTCAGGAATTGCCCGGGGTCCGGGATCTTCGCCCATACCTGCGGCAGAAAGGTCGCCCGATGCCTGCCGGATTGGAGGATGACTCCGTCCAAGCCGGGGCGCAGTTGTCGGAGGAGGTCATCGGGGTCAAGTTGGGCAAGTGGCTGGGGCGAGGAGAGCACGGAGATCTCGATGCGGAGGTGGGGAACTTCCTCGGGAAGGACGGGCGGGAACCGTGGGTCTTCTGTGGCCGCGGCGTAAGCATGCTGGCGCACATCATCCACCAGCGGCATCGCCGCGTACAGACCGCCGATGCAGCCTCGCAGTAAGCCGGCGGCGGTCAGGGTCACGAACGAGGCGACATGGCTTCGAAGCCACTCTGAGAGCTCACCCCGCTCCATCTCGGGCAGCGGGGACAAGTGGGCGGCGCAGCCGACGGCCTGACGCGCCAGTTGAAGCAGTAGGCGTTGATCGTGTAGGTGTCGATCCCAGTCGGGCTCGGTGTTCACTGCATTCTTATCAGGTGGCAGGTCCCCGGGGAACTGGGCCGCATGCGACCTGCGCCTCTAGTATAGCTATCTGTTCCCCGTGCGCTGCACCGGAGGGAGCGTAGGCCAGACGGCGGATCTCACGTCCCGGTCAATGTCCTCAGCAAGGCCGGCGCGAACCCGGTCAGGTCGGTCAGGCCCTCCAGGAACGATCGACGCATCTCCCTCGGGCCAATCACGAGACCCGGCACCGGGTTGAGAGTGTGCCCCCGAGCCTTCAGTTCCTCCAGGTTGCCGTGATCGGATGTGACAACGATCAGATCCCGTTCGAGGTTCCAGTGATCCAGCAGTGACGACAGGACGGCGTCAAGTGACTCCAAGAGAGCCACGGCTTGGTCGGGTGTGCCGCGGTGGCCGGCGTAGTCGCTCAGCCAGTAGTCGAACCAGGCCATATCGACCTCGGCCGCCAGGCGCGCCCAAACCCGGCCCGCCTCGGCAGTCGTGTAGGCGGGGGCTGGAGGGAAACCGGGCTGGGCGAGCCAGCCCTCCCCGGTGAAATCGGCGGACAAGGCCTTTCCGTGTCGCAAGTCGTCCGCTGTGCGCAGCGGGATGCCGGCGGCGGTGACGGCGAGGGGGATGGAAGAGTAGATGCGCCGGCGGGTATGGATGGCCTCAAAGTAGCGCGGTGGGTAGGCGTTCAACAGGCCGGCCGACAGCCCGGCTCGCCTGGCGCTGATGAAAAGGTTGTCCTGCTGAAGGATTTGCACAATGGCCGGGTTAGGCTTCGGTCCATAGTGCTCGCCGATCTCGGCCGGCACGTTCCTTCCGGTAAGCAGCGCCGCCTGCCCGCTCGCCGATTGCGGAATCCCCGCCACGCCGAGGCAGGCGTCCACCGCGACTAAGGAAGCATGGCTTCCCTCGAACGGGACCGATTCGATCGTCAGTCGGCGACCTTCAAGCAGGCGGTCAAGCGCCGGCAGCGCGGCGGCGGCCAACGGATTGCGTGCAGGTTCGGCGCGCCCCAGGCCAACGCCGTCCATGAACAGCATCAGCAGGTGAGTCATCCCTCACCTGGCCGGAAGGTATACCAGGCCGAACGGCGGGGGCCGTCCCATCCCGACTCGAACGATTTCAGGCGAAGGGATTCGCCCAACGTGCGCTCGATCTCGGCAGAGGTGGGCCAGCGGGGTTCCTCCGCCGCGCCGCTCTGCAGAAAGGTGTAGAGCAGGTACGTGGCGGCTGGGGCAAGGCGGCGCCGCAGGTTGCGGGCATAGACCACTCGCCGATCAGCGGGCAGGCTGTGGAAGCAGCCGATGTCCAGCACCAAATGGTATGTGCCCGTCGCCGCCTGCATCTCGGCGACGTCGCCGCGTGCCAGCTGCGCGGATCGTCCCGAGCGCGAAAACCGGCGCTGCGCTGTCCGCAGCGCAAGCCACGAGAAATCGATCGCGGTCACCTGCCAGCCGCGCTGGGCCATGGCCAGGGCGTTCGTGCCCGTGCCGCACCCCAGCTCCAGCGCTCTGCCGGGTTGGTGGCCATCAAGGAAGGCGAGCAGCTCCGGCGGTGAGACGCCCGTGTCCCAGGGGGTATGCCCCAGCAGGTAGCGGACTTCGAAGAACAGGCGCTTCATCCGCGCTCGCCGATCAAGCGATCGACGGCGTCGGGATCGATGGCCCCGACGCTGCGCAAAAGGAGCTCACCCTGTGCATCGAACAGGAGGAAGGTGGGCGTGTACTGGAATCCGTACTGACGCGCCAACGATTTATTGGCCGGATCTTGGATGTTGAGGCGAAACACCCGCAGCCGGTCACCGTGCCTCTGGGCGAGCCGGTCCACGACCGGCTTGGCTGCCATGCAGGCCAGTCAATACGGGCTCTGAAACTCCAGCAGGACGGGCGTTCCGGCGCCAATCTGCGACTCTGCCGACCCCGTCGCTCCCAGGGCGGAAGGACGCGGGGCGAAGAGCACGAAGGCGATGGCGCAGCCCAGGGCCAGCGCCAGGACTGCAATCAAAGAGTCGATTCGGAATCCACGGCGGGCGGCGACGAGCAACAGCCCACCGATGGCCGCCGCCGAAAGAAGGAGGAACGAGTACTGATTGAACAGCATCATCCGACCGCAAGTTCGCGGCGATTGTAGCACAGCCATCTGTCTCGCCGCCCGCACGGCATGGGAGCCGGCCCCTGTTTTGACAACCCGGACCACCTCTCTTAGAATGCGTTACCTGACAATCCTCGCTAGAAGGGTTCCCAACGCATGAAAGAATACCCGACCGAATCCCTGCGCAACGTCGCCCTGGTGTCGCACGGCGGCGCAGGCAAGACCTCCCTGGGTGAGGCGCTCCTGTATCTGACGGGCGCCGCCAACCGCCTGGGGAAGATCGAAGAAGGCAACACTGTCTCCGACTTCGAAGACGAGGAGATCCGTCGCAAGCTGTCCCTTTCGACGGCGATCCTCAGTCTGGAGTACAAGGATCACAAGGTCAACGTCCTGGATACGCCTGGCTACACCGATTTCGTGGGCGAAGTCATTTCCGCCCTACGCGTGGCAGATGGGGCCGTGGTGCTGGTCGATTCGGTGGCCGGAGTCGAAGTGGGGACGGAGGTCGTCTGGCACTACTGTGACGCCTTCAAGCTGCCGCGCTTCGTGCTGATCGCCAAGATGGACCGTGAGAATGCCAGCTTCCAACGAGTGATGGACTCCATTCGGCAGCTGTCCAGCGACGTGACGTTCGTCCCGATCCAGCTGCCGCTGGGCGAGAAGCATGAGTACAAAGGGGTGATCGACCTATTCTCGATGACGGCGCGCCCCGGCGCCGGCGACCGCTCCGAAGCGATCCCGTCGGAATTCCAGGAGGAGGCCGAGGCGGCGCGTCTGACGCTGGTTGAAGCGGCAGCCGAAGGGGATGACAGCCTGCTGGAGAAGTACCTGAATGGCGAGTCGCTAAGCGCTGAGGAAGTGATGCGCGGCTTTCGCCAGGCCGTGATGTCAGCCCGTTTCGTCCCGGTGTTGACAGCGGCCGGCACGGCCGGGATCGGGGGCGGTCCCCTGCTGGAGGCAGTCCTGAACTTGCTGCCCTCCCCGGCCGAGGCGCCTGCCGCCGCCGCCCGGGGTGCCAAGGGCGAGGAGAGTCTTCCTGCCAGCGACAGCGGCCCGCTGGCCGTGTATGTGTGGAAGACGACCGCCGATCCATTCGTCGGAAAGCTGACTTACATGCGGGTGTACTCGGGGGCTCTGCATTCCGACAGCCGATTGTGGAACCAAACCAAAGGCAGCGAAGAACGAGTCGGAACACTGCATGTAATGCGAGGCAAGGAGCAAGTACCGGCGGTAGCCCTGCATGCCGGGGATATCGGAACGGTCGCCAAGCTGAGTGTTGCCGGCACCGGCGACACGCTGTGCGAGAAGACGCATCCCCTGACGCTGGCGGTCCCCTCGTATCCCAACGCGCTGTACGCCGTGGCCGTGCTCCCCAAGACCCAGGCCGACTCGACCAAGATGGGTACGGTACTGACGCGTTTGTCCGAGGAAGATCCGACCATCGCCTGGAGGCAGGAACCGAGCACGAGCCAGACGATCTTGCAGGGCATGGGTGACCAACACATCGATGTTGCCATCCGCCGCGCCGAGAGCAAGTTCCAGGTCGGGCTGCACACCGAAACGCCGCGCGTTCCGTATCGCGAGACGATCACCCGGCCCGGGAGGGCCATGCATCGTCACAAGAAGCAAACCGGCGGCGCCGGGCAGTTTGCCGAAGTCCACATGGAGATCGAGCCGTACGCTGACGAGGACTTCTTGTTCGAGAACAAGGTCTTCGGGGGCGCGATCTCGCACTCGTTCATGCCTGCCATCGAGAAGGGCGTGCGCGGGGTGATGAAGGGCGGGGTGCTGGCAGGATACCCGGTGAAGAACATCCATGCCATGGTCGTCGATGGCAAGGAACACCCGGTGGATTCCAAGGCCGTCGCCTTTGAGGTCGCCGGGCGTGAGGCCTTCAAACTCGCCTTCCGCGAGGCGGGACCGGTGCTGCTCGAGCCGATCATGATTGTGCGCGTTACCATCCCCGAGGCCAGCCTGGGAGATGTGATGGGCGACCTGAACACGCGCCGGGCGAAGGTGCAGGGCATCGACACCGAGCGCGGGCGCACGACCGTGACGGCTTCTATTCCGCATGCCGAGATCCTGCGCTACACAAGCGACCTGCGTTCGATCACCGGTGGGCGCGGCGTGTTCACCATGGACTACAGCCATCACGAAGTGGTGCCGGCCCATCTGGCCGAGCAGATCATTGCTGCCCGACAGAAGGAGACCGGCCGACAGGAGGCCGAGTAGCGGCGGAGTTGTCGGGCCGGCGCCGAGCCGGCCCGCTTGCTTTAAGATGCCGGTGCAGACGGGGAGTCCGCCGCCGCGCCTCAGGTTCGAGCGGACTTCGCACTCGGTCAAGAATCCCGGGATCGCGGACGGTGGGACAGCGAGGCCAGGCACAGGATGGAGATCGAAGGCTGGCGACCCGGCCCATTCATCGATGCCGAGGTGCAGGTCGTGTTCGATCGGCCTCCGGCGCTGAGCAAGTCCCCAGAGGCGCCGCAGGCCTTCGCCTGGGAAGGAACGACCTTCGGCGTCACAGCCGTGCTGGCGACCTGGACCGACTACCGGCGCCGCGGCCGGATGACTCGCAACATGCAACCCGCCCACCAGGCGACGGCGAAGCGGCGAGGCTCATGGGGAGTCGGACGCTTCTACTTCCGGTTGCAGACCTCACAGGGGCGAGTCTTCGACCTGTACTACGATCGGGCACCGGAGCACGCCGGCGATCGGGCGGGACACTGGTTCCTGTGGCGCGAGTGGATCCGCTGAACCGCCGCCCACAAAGACCGGGCGCATGAGGATCCTCTCGGGAGGCTGGCGGTCTGGCTATCAGCCCGGCCGCTGGCGCGGCGAGAAGCGAAAGGGCCTGGCATCGCCAGGCCCCTGAGGCTCTATTGAACGAGGGAGAGAGCACCCGTTGCAGAGGCGGATGCGTGATCCCTGAAGCTAGATGAAGATGATCTGTGTGTCTTCGGTCATGTCCAGGAAATCGTTGACGGTCACAACACCGGCCACGGCATCTATGTAGTCCTCCTTCTTGAGGCCCATCATATCGGCCGTCATCTTGCAGGCATACAGCTTGGCGCCGCCGTCGACCATCATCTGCAGGTACTCGGGCACGGGGGGCGCGCCGACGCCGGCGATCTTCTTGCGCATCAGCCAGGTGGCGAAGGCCGTCATCCCGGGCAGGATGCCCATCCAATTCGGGATCCCGAGGTTGCCTGTTGGCAGGCCCATCATCTTCATCTTCATGCTGGTATTGCCCACGGGCGCGATCTCCAGTCGGTGGAAACGCGACTTGGTGATCATGTCCATCCCCCAGAACGTGAAGAAGACCATCACGTCGATCCCGGCGCCGAGTGCAGCCCAGCCCATGATCAGCGCCGGGTAGGCCATGTCCAGGTCGCCCTTCGAGCAGATGAAAGCCATCTTGCGTGTGTCTTCGGCCATGGAAGCGGTCTCCTCTGTGTGGTTTGAGTCCGGCTGGGCGGCGTCCTAGACGCAGCCTTCCGGCTTGCCGAGCCCGGAGATCCTGGCCACCTTCTTGGCCGGTCCCTTCGGGTACAGGGCGAACAGGTCCTTGGTGGTGACGCCGGTGCCGGTGGTGATCTGGCGCAGGGTGGGCGCCTTGCCGGAGTCCTTGGCGCTGTTGCGGCAGAACTCGATCACCTGCCAGTGAGGAGCCGTTAGCTCGGCGATCCCTTCCTCGCGGGCGATCTCGACCGCGATGTCTCTGGTCCACTCGCTGGGATCCGTCATGAACCCTTCCTCATTCACCTGGACTGTCATGTCTGCAATCATCCGAGTTGCCATACCCATCCTCCTGATGGTTTGTTCCTTGCCAGGTCCGGTCGGAATGCGCTTTGGGCGAGTGGTCAGGTGGCTGCCATCGCTCCGTCTCGCAGGGGCCCACCGGAACCACCGGCCTGGGATCCGATCACGTGCAGCACGCGCAAGGTGAGTGCCAACCCTCGCCGCACGGCCGGGTCGCGCATCTGGCGCAACAGCCCGCCGTAGGAAACGTCCACTGGCTTCTCGATCTCCTTCTCGGCGGCGAGCAGGGTGCTTCGAAGGAAGTTCAATATCTCCGGCTGGGTGAGGTCCTTGACCGTGTTCAGGATAAGGACGATGTTGTCGCCCAACAAGCGAACATCGGTCTCGGTGAATTCGGTGGCGACGCGGTCTACAACGCGTGCGCTCTCGCGTGCCAACCGGAAGTAGCCTTTCCGCTCCAGCCCGTCCAGCGTTTCGACTGCCTGGTCAAAAACCTGCGGACCGATCAGTGTGGCTTCGTCGGCCAGATCCATGGCGGCATCCAGACGATCCATGAGCAAGGTCAGCTTGCGCGTATTGCGAAGCAGACGCTTGAACAGATAGAGCATGTCCTCCAGCTGGAACTCGGTGTCGATTTCCGCCAGCTGATCGATGGTGAGCTGAATCATCTGGTTGGCGATCGGGATCAGATCCTGCTTGAGCTCATCCATCCCCTGCTGCCGTCGGCGCTGCGCCTCGAGCAGCTCTGTCAGATGATCGAGTTTGGTGTGAAGCAGGGAAACCTCATCGAGGGCAAGGTGGGCTTCCATCGCGTCCTCTCAGCTCCACTTTCCGGCCATGGTCATCTGCGACTCGAAAGGCAGTTCACCGCCCTTCAGGAGCACGTTCCAGTACACCCAGCGGAAGGTCATCTTGCCCCAGTGGTTGACTGCTGACTCCTGCAGCAGGGAGAACGGCCCCAGGCCGGGAAGCGGGTACTTGCCCGGGAGGGGTTCGACGTCGTAGTTGAAGTCGATCAGGATGCCTTTGTCGAACCCGGATTCGATGAAGCAATTGGCGTGGCCGTCGAATTTGGGCAGCGGTTCAAGGCCTTGCATGTGGCGCAGCATGTTGTCGACCAGGACTTCCAGCATGAAGTGGGCGACGGATCCAGCCTTTGAGGTTGGGACATCAACCGCGTCGCCGATGATCCATACGTTCTGCCACTTCATGGACTGGAGGGTGTGCTTGTGGGTCGGCACGAAGTTGAGTTCATCCCCCATGCCGGAGCGCTGGATCACCGGGGATCCCATGTTGGTCGGGACCGTCACCAGAAGATCAAAGGGGACCTCCCGCTCGTCGTACGAGCGGATGACGTGCTTCTCGTGATCGACTTCACTGATGTTGAAATCGGGCTCGATCAGGATGTTCTTGCGCTGCAGCATGTCGCCCAGCAGCGCCGACGCCTTCGGCTTGGTGAAAGCGCCCGGCAGCGGGGTGGCGTAGACCAGTTCGACCTGGTGGCGCATGTTGCGCTGCGTGAAGTACCAGTCGGCCAGGAACAGGAACTCAAGCGGGGCGACCGGGCACTTGATCGGCATCTCGACCACGTTCAGCACCAACCGCCCGCCCTTCCAGAACTTGAGGAACCGTCCCAGGGCGACGGCGCCTTCGTGGGTATAGAAGTCGAAGACGTTCTGGTGCCAGCCGTTATCGCGCAAACCGGGTGTCTGCTCGGGGTGGATCTGGGTGCCGGTGGCGATCACCAAGTAGTCGTACTGGATGGTCCGGCCGTCCCGTGCCAGGCGAACGCGGTTGGCGTCGGGTTCGATCAGCTCGATCTCGGAGATCACGAATTCGACGGTGGGGGGCAGGAAGTCGCGCTTTTTCTTCACCACGTCGCCCGGGGCGTAGATGTCGAAGGGGATGAAGAGCAGGCCGGGTTGGTAGTAGTGGTTCTCGTCACTGTCGACGATGATGATCTTCCACTCCAACGGATCGAGGTGTTGCGTCATCTTGTTGGCAACCATGGTACCGGCGGTTCCGGCGCCCAGGATCAGAAGCGTCTTCATTGGATCACTCCTCGTCGGGGGCCGCTCGGCTGAGGGGATAGGTGGCGGTGTCGGCCAATTCGGCCTGGGTCTTGAGGGAATCGGCCAGCACGGCGCGCATCAAGTCGAGGGCCTGCACCACGCGCATGTCGGCGACGGCGTAGTAAATCGACTGCCCCTCACGCTGGGCGGTGACCAGCCCCCGCTCCCGCAGCACTTTGAGGTGGCGCGAGACGGTCGGCTGGGGCGCGCCGATGGACTGGGTCAGCTCGGTCACGTTGTGCGGTCCATCCACCAGGGCATAGAGCAAGAGGATCCTGGTCGGGTCAGCCAGGCCGGCGCAAAGCTGGGAGTGGAGTTGATGGACTTCCCGGTGGAGCGAAGGCAGCATGCGACCTCCTTACTTCGTCATATACACATAGCCATATATGCGCCGAGAAGTCTACCCGAGTCGTCGTCATCCACTAAGTGACGAGTGTCACAATCGGGGCATGACACGCAGCGTCTCGCTGCCCGGAGGCTGGTCTATCGCAGGGTCGGCCGGTTGCTCTTTGGTTGTCTTGGTTTAGGAGGTGCACGGGGAAGCGCTCGGCTGCCCGGCCGCCGGCTGGGCCATGTTCTAGGAGTTTGCGAAGAAACTCTTCGCCCACCTCACCCCCCATCCCCCAGGAATACCTGCTCCTCCCCCTGCGGGATTTGCGGGGGCCCGAGAACCGGCTCGTGCAGCGGGAGGGGTTAGAGGAGGGGGGCCGTCGTGCGTCCAGCCTCTTTTTCGCAGCCTGCTAGGCCAACCGCAGGCGGAGGAATAGCCAAGGCGCGAGGTAGGCCACCCACAACCCCACGGAGGTATAGCGAAGGTAGCTCAGAAAAGAGGCCCAGGGAGTGTCACCCGAAGGCAAGATAGCACGAAGCCCAAAGAAGATCACGGCGATGCCGGCGATCCCCAGCGTAAAGCGCGCCACCCTGGCTGTCGCCGAGCCATCGGCCCTGAACCGGCCGTTCCGGTGAAGCAACACCGCCCCGATGCCCAGTCCGAGCAAGGTGCCCGATGGGCTGACAACGTCGGCGACGTCTTGGGGGTCAATGGGCGGGAGGTCGGGGAACGCCCCCGAAGCCCGCGCGATCCAGTCCACGGGCAGCGGCCGGTCGGCGATCAGGTCGTACACCTGCAAGCCTACCCCCAGCAGGACGAGGGAGGCCATCGTCGGGATGAGAAGCTGGATGGCCAGCCTCTGGCGCACGACCCATCGTACGACGGGCGCTTCTAGCAGGACGCCCAGGAGCAGCCAGGCGCCCGCCACCAGCCAGCCGCCCAGGATGTCGCTCGGGAAATGGACCCCCAGGTACAGGCGGGAGACCGAGATACCGAGGATCACGAGCGCAAGACCGATGGTCGTGGCCCGGCGCCGCAGGGTGATCGCCAGCGCGCCCCACATGGCCAATGCGTTCTGGGCATGGCCGGAGGGCATGCCATAGGTGCTCTCGAAGGCCAGCGCTCGAACACGATCGGTCAGCCAGTAGGGGCGCGGCCAGCCGAAGGCCACCTTGAGGATGCTGTTCAGCATTGCACTGGAGAGCAGCACGCAACCCATCCGCAGGCCGAGGGTGGCATCCACGCTCCAGACGACCGCCGGCATCACCAGCAGGAAGAACCACTCCGTACCAAGCAGGCTGAGGACTCTCATGGGCGTCAGCAGCCAATCGCCGAGACGCTGCAATGCCACGATGATCGGGATTCCCCATTCGAGCCAGGCGCTCATCTCTACCTCCTGCCAGCGATCCGTCGGAGAGCAGGTCTTCTTTCGGAGTGGGCACCTCGACTTGTCGCTGGTTGCGGTCCATGTAGCCGCCCACAAGGCGCACGCCTCCTGACATGGACGCCGGGTCTAGTCGCCACCGGGAAGGCGCTCCACCACGGGCAGTTCGACCGGAGCGGCGACCGGGCGGGCGCGGCAGGCATAGCGGACTGACAACACGACGGAGACCGCGATCAGAGCGATCGACACCGGGTACGGCAGCCTGGGTGAGATCTCATACAGGGCTCCAGCCAGGGGTGGTGCGGAGAGGATGACCAGTGCCAGAACCGTCTCAACCAAGCCGAAGGCAAGTCCCAATTCTGCGCGGCCGACCAGGGCATCGACTCGGGCGGTTACCATGCTGTGCAGGGCGCGGAACCCGGCCGACAGAAAATAGGCCGCGGCGAACAGCGGCGCGGCGGCGCCCTTCCAGAACAGGAGCGCCGACAGCCCCACGAAGGCTTGACTGAGAATGAAGCCCAGGATCGGGTTTCTCCGGCCCAGGCTCAGGTTGAGAGCGACCGCACCCAGGCCGTTGAAGGCGCCGAACACACCGAGCGTCGATAGGCTGACGGCCTGCACGTTTCGGAGGTAGTTCGGTGTCAGAGGCCAGCTCAGGTAGGTGGCGAACAGCGCCAGGAAGGACAGGCCGACGAATCGAGCGAGCGCCTGGTTGCGCAGCAGCCCGCGGTAGCGTTGCGTGTGATGGGCTGGCTCACGGCCCTGGCTGTGCACGGCCAGAATCAAGGCCGTCGATCCGATGAAGATCACCCCGGCGAAGCCGAACACCGAACGCAACCCCAGCACAGCGGCCAGGGTTCCGCCCAGTATCGGGCCGACGACCGCGCCGGCGTTGAAGGCGGCGAACACTGTCGTCAGCGCCCGCGACGCCGGCCACTGGTCGCGAGCGGTCGTGATGTACGACGATAGAGGGGCCATCACAAAACTGGTCATGAAGTAGGCGACCAAGGCCACCGAGAACAAGGCCAGTGACGAGGCGGCAAACATCACCCAACAGGCGAGGGTGGCGACCACCCAGGAAACGACCATCATCGATTTGCGTCCGACGGTGTCGGAGATGGCACCGGCCGGGATGTGGGTCAGGGCCAGGCCGGCGCCGGCGAAGCCGAAGATGATCCCAATCTGCAGCGGGCTGGCTCCCAACGCCTCCAGGTAGATCGCCTGGAAGTAGGCGAACATGCCCTCGCCGACTCCCCACAAGAGAAGCGAGGCTGAAACCAGCCGGAGATCGCGGTTCATCGGGGCAATCCCGCGTGTCGGCCGACGAAGCCGGCAACGCGGCCGAAGACCTGTTGGCGCGCGGCATCGCAGGTGATGATGTGATTGCTGTGGCGGACCAGCGCCGTCTCCACCTGGTCCCCAGGGATATGGCCGGCGATCCGGTCCATGTCCTCGGGGAGGATGAAGCTGTCTTCGGACGAGTGCATAAGCAGGACCGGTGCGCGCACTCTGCTCAGGCCCGCCCGCATGGCCGCCAAGGCGGCATCGACTTCGGCGACAGCCCTCAGCGGATAGGCATCATAGGCGAGGCGCTCAACCTGAGCCTGCGGATCGCGCCAGTCGGGAGGTCCCTTGGGCCAGTACCGCACCAGCCAGCTCAGATGGCGCAGTACGGCCAGCCGGCGGTCGGTTGGTTGGCGGTAGGGAGTGGACAAGCCAACGGCCGCGGCCACGGGCAGACTTGCGCTCAAGAGCAGTGCCAAGCCTCCGCCGAGGGAGAGCCCGATTGGCACCAGGCGGCTGCACACCCCGGCCAGCAGGCCAAAGCCATCCTCGGCGGCGGCCAGCCAATCCGTCCAGCGCACGCGCAGCATATCGGAGATGTGTGTCGCATGCCCAGGAAGACGGATGCCCAGGACGGTGTGGCCCTCGCCGGCAAGGTGCTTCCCCAGGCCGTACATCTCCTGGGGGGAGGCCGTGAAGCCGTGGATCAGCAGGCAGCCCGTCGGGCCACCCGGGAAAAAGAAAGGTTCGCCGCCCGGGAGGACGCTTCTCATGGATTGGCCTCTACGATCGTCCCCGGCGAGAAGCTGTGCCAAGGATTCTCCCGCGCTGGCTCTCGGCCAGTTCTGCAGCCCTCATCGTGGGGAGAGTGCAGGCGAGCGTAGCGGTCCACCCATGCCGGCAGCCCACCACCTGCGGGGGGCTCTCTGCAGATGGTGCGTCGAGCGCAGACGGGACGAACCAGGCCAAGATCGAGGGGCCGAGCTGCCAGCCGGCGGCGGGTAGGGCTCTGTGTCATGGGGATCTTGCCGGGGTGCCGGGGTCGGGCGCCTGCTGCTTGACCTCGGCCAGAGGTATGCCTGCGACGGACACCACATGAACGGTTCGCATGTCGGGATAGAAATGGTCCATCACGGACTCTTCGTCGCAGACAAGGGCAAACGCGGGATCTTCGGAAGATGGGGCCGGGACGACACGCAGGTCCGGTCGGGCGAAGGTGCCCGCCGGCGGCACAGGGTCGCCTACAGCGACCAGCGCCCCGACAGGGGCATGCTGGTTGACGTACTCCATGGCCGGGCGGTAGGAAACGCACCAGTAGTCAAGCTGGAATCGGCCAGCAGCACCCTTCACCCCTCCCACCGCGCTGTTGAAGTACAGGTATTCATAAGGGTGCAGCCATGCAATGCCATAGACCCCGGGAGCGAGCAGAAGCGCGGCGAGTAATGCCCGCGCGTACGGACCGCGAGCCCGTCGGAAGAGCAGGTCTATGCCCAGTCCAGCCAAAAGAAAGAAGGGGGGAAGGATAAACAAGAACTGGCGGAAGTTGCCGTACACCGATGGACGCGCAAGGATGACATACAGCAGCGGAGCCAGGAACCAGGCCAGGACGATCAGCAGCAGCACAAAGGTGCGGTGCCGGTCGACCAACCGGATGAACGCCACCACCATTCCCACGGCGAAGAACAGGATGGCGGGCTCGGTCAACTGGGCGGAAAGAAGCCTGGGGAGGTAAGTCCAGGGAAGCTGATCTGAAACGTGATGGATGTACTCAAACAAGACGATGTGTGGCGGGAAATCCAGCAAGAGACGCAGTGACTCGACCCAATGGGTAACCGGTGCCGGCCACAGGAACGGCCAGGTCAGGTAGGCGGCAATGGCGGCTGCGGAAAGATAGACGGTCAGGCCGCCGATCAGCCGCCATCGAGGGCGAAGAAGCGCGTAGCTGATAACCAGAATTCCGGCGAACCCGCCAAGAACACGGATGGCCATGCACAAACCCAGAGGTATACCCGCCGCGGCCATGACCAGAAGCCGCAGGCCCCTCTGGCGTGAGCTGAGGCTTCGAAGCGACGGCAGCAGCCAGAATGCCAAGCAGCCCAGCGCCGCCAGGATGGCAAGGCTGGCCACGACGGAACCCCAGCTGTAAACGAGATCGACTTTCTGGACGTATTGTTCGAGTGGTGTCTTGTAGGCGTCCTCGGCCACAGCCAGGAAGTGCCTGTTCAGCCACTCCGGCCCCGCCTGCGTGTAGGCTGATGCGAGGAGGTGGATCAGAAGCTGATAGATGGCCCCTCGACGCAGCAGGTCGAACACAAGTGCCACTCCGAGCAATCCGGCGGCGGCGAGCAACAGCCTGCGCAGCACGGGGGCGGGGGGCTCGTTCTGGCTTGGCCGGAAAGGATGGGAAATATGGATTCGGCTGCGGGAGGCCGCGGGGGATGCTCGGCGAAGGAAGTCCACTGCGGCCACACCGGCGGCGACCGCGAGGATGAAGAGCAACATGAACGGCGTGTCCTTCTGGTTGATGAAGGCATGTCCAAAAAGCACAGGCTGGAACGTGAAGAGAAGGACCGTCAGCAGGGAGACCAAGGCGCTCGCGGTCAAGCGCATGGAAAGCCAGTACAGTGGGATGGTTGTGAGAGCGAAGGCGGTCGCGTTCATCGCGTGCCGGATATCGACGCCGGAAACTTGGGGACTCACCCGCTGCATCAGCACAACGGCAGCATGTGAGAGCATGAAGTACAGCGGGCCATAGTAGAGACGGTCGCCGTGGCCATGCAGGAATGCCGGGGAACCGATGTAGGCATGGAGCGATGCCGCTCCGAACTGGGCATCTCCGGGGTCATCCCAGGATTGGCCGTAGTCTCCCGCCAGCGCGACGACGAGAGTCAGGAGGGCGAGGAGCAAGACCGGCGGGAGATAGCGGAGCCGGCGGGCAGCGCCACCATCCTGTGCGGGGGGAGTGTTCGTCCCAAGTCCGCTTGCGGACGATACCGGATCGGCGTTGCGTGGGATGGATCGTTTGTCTGACATCGGGTGTCAATCGTCAGCGGAGTGAGCCTCGGCCAAGGGCTTGCGCCATGCGGCGTATCTACCCGATCTCCTGCAGCTGGCGCGGCAGGCTGCTCAGGCAATCGCCGCCGTCGCCTGTCACGACCATGTTGTCTTCGATTCGAACGCCGCCCCGCCCTTCCAGGTAGATGCCGGGCTCTATGGTGAAGGTCATGCCGGGCTGCAGGAGGTCTTGGTTGTCGCTGCGGATGTAGGGCGGTTCATGGGCTTCGAGCCCGATGCCGTGGCCGGTCCGGTGTCGGAACTCCTGCCCGAAGCCCTCGGCCGCGATCAGGTCGCGCGCGGCCCGGTCCACGCTGGCGCAGGACACGCCCGGTTGCACCGCGTGACGGCCGGCGGAGTTCGCTTGCTGGACAATGCGATGAACCCGAACCATCTCCGCGTCAATCGGCGGGAGGGCGAAGGTGCGCGTCAGATCGGAGATGTAGCCCTGGACGATCGCTCCCCAGTCGAGGATCAGCAGATCCCCCGCCTGCAGCGCCCGTTCGCCGGGTACGTGGTGAGGGGCGGCGCTGTTTGGTCCTGAGGCCACGATGGGCGGGAAGGGAAGCTCAGTGTCGGACCCAGACCGAAGCATCTGCAGGGTGAGCTCGGCCGCCAGCTCGCGCTCGGTCATCCCCCTTCGAATGAGGGGCAGCGTGTGTGCCAGAGCCTGCTCGGCCACCGTGACGGCGCGCCGCATCGAGTTGAGTTCCTGCGGATCCTTGGCTGCCCGCAGCTCAGAGAGAACCTGTTCGGCGCCGTCGATGGAGGCCATCGGAGCCGCCTGCCGTAGCAGGCCCAACTCGAGGTAGCGCAGACGCAAGGGCTCGACACCGAGGCGCCGGCCCTTGAGTCCGGCGTGCGCGGCTGCGGCGGCAAAGGCGGCCTGGCGCGAGGCCTCATCCTCCTCGTACGCAAACAGCCGAAACCGGATCGGGGAGGCCTCTCCCTTTGCGCGCTCAAAGGAGGGAAGAACCAGGGTTGGCTCGGCGTCGCGCATCAACAGGGCGACAACCGGACGCTCCATCAGGTGGAAAGAGAGGCCCGTCAGGTAGACGAGATTCGGGCCAGGGAGGATGGCCAGCCCATCGATAGATGCCTGCTGCAGTAGCTGCATCAGGTGATTCAAGCGCGCCTTGTGCATGACCGCCTCCGGGGTCCGACGATTATACGAGTCGTCTGGAGGGCCCACAACCGGCCGCACATCGACCGCGCCTTGGCACGCATCGGCACGCCTCATCCTCAAGCCATGCTGGAAGCACGCGGCTTGACAGGCTTTATGGGCTCGTTTAGAATGCGCGGACCCACACAAGGGGCCTGTAGCGCAGTTGGGAGCGCGCTTCAATCGCACTGAAGAGGTCGAGGG
>CAZBJQ010000024.1:0-25360 GCA_964492235.1 uncultured Anaerolineaceae bacterium
CGATGCCACCCTGCAGGCCTTGGACCGCCTGAATGACGAAGGCGGATTCCGTTTCGGCGCGCGGCGGATGACGATCTCTACGGTCGGGATCGTGCCGATGATCGAGCGTTTCACCGCGGAACGACGGCAGGTCAACCTTGCAGTCTCGTTGCACGCCGCGTCCAATGGTCTTCGCGACCGGCTGCTGCCGATTAACCGACGGTATCCGCTCGAGGTCCTGCTGCCGACATGCCGCGAGTACGTGGCTCAGACTGGCCGGCGAATCAGTTTCGAGTGGGCCTTGATCAAGGGCGTGAACGACGGCCTGGATCAGGCGCGGGCACTTGCCGGTCTGCTGCGCGGCCTGACGTGTCATGTGAACTTGATTCCCCTCAATCCCACCGATGGCTTTCCCGGTGGGCCGACCTCTGCCTCAGGGGCACGGGCCTTCGCAGCGGTCCTCAGCAGGGCCGGCATCCCAACGACGATACGGCTGCGGCGGGGGATTGAGATACGTGCCGGCTGCGGCCAGCTTGCGGCACCTGCGGGCGATGCCCTGCGGCGTCAGCCCGCTCCCTCGCCCCCCTAGAAGGCTGATCCAGAAGCCGTCCTGCCTGCGTGGAATTTGCCTAGGTGGTGGTTGGGGCGAGACCCCAACCACCACCTAGGCGAATCGCGTCTCTGAGAAGAGGGTAGTTCGTCAAGCTGTCGGATTCGAACGAAGTGGGCCAGACAGGAGACGGGGGTGCGAGCCAAGCCCCACCCCGCTGTCACGGTCGATATCTAAGGGATTTCAGCCGGAGAAACCCAGGCGATGCAGCCGCTCCCCGGCCTCCATCGTCAAAGGCACGAGCACCCGGACCTGCGTGCCCATCCCGGGTGCCGATTCAATTCGCAGCAACCCGCTCACCAACTCCGTCCGCTCGCGCAGGTTGAGCATCCCCAGACTTCCGCTGCGCTCGTAATCCGAATCGACCGATCGCATGTCAAAGCCGACGCCGTCGTCCGCCACCTCGAGCTGGAGCAGGTCCCGGTCGCGGTGCATGCGGACCCAAACATGGTCCGCCCGGGCATGCTTGCGGGCGTTGTTGACCGCCTCCTCGGCGATGAAGAACAGCACCCCTTGCTTGCCTACCTCGAGCTCCTCGACGGATTCGGGGGCGGCTTCGATGATCACCTGCTGATTGTGGGTTTCCATCATCTTGTCCGCCAGATACTGCAGGGCCGGCACCAGTCCCTCGGTTTCCAGCACGAGCGGCCGAAGGGTGAAGAGCATCTGACGGATTTCTTTCGTTGTGCGCCGGGCCAGCTCCTCGATCTTGAAAAGCTCGTCCGCCGCGGCCTTGGGGTTGCGTTCGATCAACCGCCGGGCGAAGTTGACCCGCATGGCGATGGCGCCGATGGACTGGGTTGGGCCGTCGTGCAGGTCGCGCGCCAGCTTCTTGCGAGCTTCTTCCTGGCTCTCGGCGATGCGCTCCTTTTCGACTTCGAGGTCCCGATAGAGGCGAGCGTTCTGCAGGGCCGTCACTGCCTGCTGCGAGACCGCCTCCAGGAGCTCGAGCCGCTCGCCGCTGAAGTACCCAGGCAATGGGTGAGCGAACACCAGCAGTCCGTAGGCCTCCAGCCCGACGATCAACGGGATGCATACCGTGACCTGGCAACCCTGCAGGGCGGCGAAGCGCTTGAGCTCCGGGTCGTGTGCCGGGTCGGCACCTACCTGCATCGCGCCACGCTGCAGGGCCAAGCCAAGCAGCCCTTCCCGCCCAGGCAGGGAGACCCGCATGTCAGCCTGACTGAAGCCTCTACCGGTTTCCAGTCCGAGTTGATCGTCGCGGAAGAGGAGCAGCCCGCCCACCAGGCGGGCGTCCTCGGGAGCGCCGTTGGCGATGGCGCTGGTGCACAGATCGACGACCATGGTCAGGACGCGCTCGTAGTTGAGGGTGACGGTGAGGGCCGCCGATCGGCGAATGATTTCCTTGAGGCGGGCAAGTTCGTGCTCCAATTCCTCCACCCGCATGCGGCCCCGCTCGCGGGCTGATTCGGCACCGGCTGCCGGTGCGCGTTTGCCCAGGAAGTCCGAAAGCCACAGCACGAAGGGAATCCCGAGCAAGATCCCGTACGGCATCTGCGCCGTCTCGCCGGAGCCTCGCGTGGCCAGATCTATCAGCATCGACCAGGTGGCGGCTGTCGGGTGCATTCTGTCCTTTCGGTGACACCACCGATCCCGCGTTTTCCAGGCAGGCATGGCAACCTCACCTCGCCTGCCGGGGCCTGTCACAAGTATGCCACAGCGGCTCGCTGCTAGGGCCTTACGGGGGGTTTACAGTGCCCCCCTCAGCCAGGGGTAGCTTGTCATCCGACCCCCGGCGAAGGCGCGTCTGTTGGCTTGCCTACGCCGCGGCCAACCTGTATCATTCGCGGCATGGCCAATCGCGTGCTAATCTCATCTTCGATCCTCTCCGCCGACTTCCTTCACCTTCAGGAAGCGATCGCCCAGGCCGAGGCTGCCGGCGCGGACTGGGTCCACATCGATGTGATGGACGGGCATTTCGTGCCCAACCTGACCATGGGCCCCTTCATCGTCGAGGCCTGCCGCCGGGCTACACGGCTGCCCCTTGATGTCCACCTGATGATCGAGCACCCAGATCGACTGGTCCCGGCGTTCATCGACGCCGGCTCCGACTACCTCACGGTCCACGTCGAAGCCTGCACGAACTTGCATCGCACGCTGCAGTCGATTCGCGACCGGGGCCTCAAGGCCGGGATCAGCCTGAACCCTGCCACACCGGCGTCGAACCTCTCGGGGATTTTCCCGATGGTGGATCTGGTGCTGGTGATGTCCGTGAATCCGGGATACTCCGGGCAAAGCTTCATCGAGGGCACTCTGCCCAAGATCGCGCAGATTCGGCAGATGTTGGACGGTGCTGAGGTCGCGGCCCGCCTTCAGGTCGACGGCGGCATTACGCCCAAGACGGCCCCGGCCGTGGTGCGGGCGGGGGCCGACGTGCTGGTCGCAGCCAGCGCCATTTTCCACCACCCTCAGGGCATTGCCGCCGGGGTAGAGGCGCTACGCCAAGCGGTCGCCTGAGGACATAACGAGACCTGGGGGAAGAACGGCCGGCCGCCCTTGGGGCGGCCGGTGACGATTCAAACGCTGGCGGGCCCGTCCGTCAGGCACGCCCCATGCGCTTGAGGCACTTCGTGCACAGCGTCTTCTGAACCAGCCGGCCGTCCTCCATCACCCGAGCACGCTGCAGGTTGGGGCGGAACTTGCGCTTGGTCGCTCTTTGCGAGAAGCTGCGGCTCTGGCCGAAGGTTGTGGTCTTGCCGCAATTTGCACACTTGGCCATGAGTAAAACAATCCTTTCCCGTCGGTGAGCTTGTAAGGGTAAAATATACCACACTTGTCCCGGTGCCTCCAAGGCCCCCAAGCAGTGCGGAGGGCAGTCATGGGCTCACAAGGCCAACCACCCGGTCGGATCACTGTCTCGAGCAAGGCAGTCGCAACCATAGCCGCCCAGGCCGCCCTGCGGTCTTACGGGATCGTCGGCATGGCCCCCCGCAACCTGGCGGATGGGATTGCCCATGCCCTGGCCAAGGACCCCCGCCATGGCGTGGAGGTCAGCGTGCACGACGGGAGCCTGCAGATAGACCTGTACGTGGTGGTCGAGTACGGCACCCGGGTAACCTCGGTGACCTCCAGCGTGGCCCGCACGGTGCGCTATCAGGTCGAGCGGTCCCTGGGCATGCCCATCGGCGACGTCAACGTCTACGTCCAAGATCTGCACATCAGCTTCACCGACTGAGGCACCGGCCGCCATCATGACCCGTCCTGGCGCACAGGTGGATCCCGCCGATCGCGAGCGGCTGGCTGACCGCTTCCGGCAGATCGACGGCCCGACGCTCATAGCTCTGGCGGACGCCGGTTTGACCTGGTTGCGCACCAATCAACAGATCGTCAATGCCCTGAATGTCTTCCCGGTACCGGACGGCGATACCGGGACCAACATGACTCTGACAATGCAAGCCGCTTTGGAGGAGGCGTCTGGTTCGAGCGAAACTTCGGTCGGTAAGGTGGCCAAGGCCATTGCCCACGGCGCTCTGATGGGTGCCCGCGGGAACTCCGGGGTGATTCTCTCCCAGTTGTGGCGCGGACTTGCCCGCAGCCTGGATGAACTGCCGACGATGGACGCTATGGCTCTGGCGGAGGCGCTCGAGGCCGCCCGGGACACGGCTTACAAGGGCGTGGTCCAGCCTGTCGAAGGCACGATCCTGACCGTGGCCAAAGACATCGCCAGTGCCGGCCGGGTGGTGGCCGATCTGCCCTCCGCCACGACCCTCGACATCCTGGAAGCAGTGGTCGAGGAGGCCGACCAGTCCGTCGAGCGAACCCCGCAGCTGCTCCCGGTGCTGCGCGAGGCCGGCGTGGTCGACTCCGGGGGCAAGGGGCTGTTCCTCATCCTGGAAGGCATGCTGAGGACGATCTACGGCCTGGGATTGCATGAGCCGCTGCCGGAGATCAAGCCGATCAGCCAGCTCCAACTCGAACAAACGGCCGAGTCCATCGAACCCGGGCAGGACTGGGAGGTCATTGTTGACTTCCAACCCACGTCGGATCTCGACATACCGGTGTTCTACCAGCGACTCAGGGAGATGGGGACTTCGATCCAGGTTGGCGAAGGCGACGGCATTTTCCGCATGCACATCCATGTCCCGGATCGAACGGAATTTCACCCGATTGAGTACGTGAGGACGCTGGGAACAATCGCCAATGCGCGGATCGAGAACTTGATGGCCCAGATTCCAGCAGGGAGCCTGGCCAAGAAGAAGCCTCCACTGCCACTGGCGAAACCGGAGCCGGGACAAATAGCGGCGATTGCTGTCTCCCCGGGTGAGGGTCTGTCACGCGTCTTCGGCAGCCTCGGTGCAGCCGCGGTCATCGACGGCGGGCAGACAATGAACCCGAGCACGCAGCAGATCCTGGAAGCCGTCGAGCAGGCGCCGACGGAGAAGGTGATCGTCCTGCCCAACAACAAGAACATCGTTTTGAGTGCCCGTCAGGCGATCGACCTCACCTCGAAGAGCATGGCCGTCGTGCCCTCGCACACCGGCCCGCAAGGGATTGCGGCCATGCTGACCTTCGACCCCGACGGCGAGCTGGACGTGGTGGCGGCGGCCATGGAAGCCTCCATGCGGGCGGTTCGGACAGTCGAGGTGACAGTGGCAACCCGCACCGCAAGAGTCGATGGCGTGGATGTGTCTGCCGGGCAGACCATCGGCCTGTTAGACGACACGCTTGTCCAGGCCGGCGAGGAGCTTTTCGATGTCCTGCGGGGCACACTGGAGAAGGCGGGCGCAGGGCAGGCCGAGCTTGTCACGCTGTACTACGGCGCCGGCATCGACCAGGCGGGGATCGCCCGTCTAGCGGACCGGCTGCGAAGTGAGTGGGCCGACCTGCAGATCGAAATCCATGAGGGCGGACAGCCCCACTACCCTGTCATCGCATCAGTCGAGTGAGCATGCCGCAACCAAGAATCGTCACGGATGCCTCCGTGCGCTTTCCATCGAAGGACTTCCTCTCGCGCTACCCCGTTACGATCCTGCCGACGCGTATCCGCCGAGGAGTCGATGCCCTGGAGGACGGGCCGGCCGTCGATCTGACATCGGCCATGGCGCTTTTCGAAGGCGAGGCGCCACCGGCGGAGTGGGAGCCCACCAGCGTCGACACGATCGCCTCCATCTACGAGAGGCTTCACAAGGAAACCAACCGCATCATCTCCATCCACACTTCTGCCAGTCTGAGCGGCACCGCGGCCAATGCGCGTGTGGCGATGCAGCAATTCCTTGGCCGCTGCAACATACAGGTCATCGACTCGGAATCGCTTTCGGCGGGACTCGGCCTCCTGGTTCAATATGCCGCCGTCGGCGCCGAGCGCGGGGCGGATCTTGAAGAAATCGTACGCATCGTCCGCGGCCTCATCCCTCGCCTGTACAGCGTGTTCTTCCTGGACGACATGACCTACCTGGAGCGTAACCGCCTGGTGAGTCGGTCCCAGTCCATCCTGGGCAACATGCTCGGAGTGATTCCCTTCGTCACAATGGAAGACGGAAAAGTAGTCCCGATGGAGAAAGTCCGCTCCAGGGCCCGGGCGATCGAGAAACTCGTTGAGTTCGTATCCGAATTCTCGAGCGTCGATCACATTGCCCTGCTGCAGAACACTTCCGCCCCCGGCGAAGAAACGGAGCTAGTGCTTGAACGAGTGCGCTCGGTGCACCCCCACGCCCCGATCAACGTCATTGGCTATGGCCCATCGGTGGCGACACTGGTCGGGCTGAACAGCCTCGGCATGGTAGTCCTTGAGTCCGAAGAGGACTTAACGTGACCGAGGCCAGCGGACCTGTTTCGGTTGTCACCGACAGCACAGCCGACATCCCAACCGAGCACGCCGCGGCGCTCGGGATCACCGTCATCCCTGCCCTGGTGACCGTCGGGGACCGAGCCTTCCCGGATGGGCAGGGCATCCCGCGGGTTGACCTCTACCGTGGCATGGCGGCGCACCGCTACCTGCCGACCACCGCCGCGCCCTCGCTGGGCACCTTCGAGCATGTGTACTCCCGCCTGCTGGCCTCTGGCTCACAGGCTGTTGTATCGATCCATGTAGCCTCTCGGTTGAGCGCGATCTTCGACGTCGCCACCCAGGCCAGCCGGTCGTTCCCGGGCCGGGTGCACACCTTGGATAGCGGGCAACTGTCCCTGGGCTTAGGTTATCAAGCGGTGGAGGCGGCCGAAGTGGCCCAGTCCGGTGCCGCCTTGGATCAGGTCACGACTGCCGCTGCCCTTGCCCGCCAGCGCGTCCGTCTGATCGCAATGCTGGACACGCTCGAATTCGTGCGCAAGAGCGGCCGTGTCTCCTGGCTGCGCGCCAGCCTGGGTGATGTGCTGCGAGTCAAACTCCTTGTCCGCGTCGAAAGCGGATTGGTGGAGCGGCTGGCGCTGGTGCGCACCCTTCGTCGCGCAACCGACGAACTGACGGCGATGGTACGCAGCTGGGGTGAACTCACCCGCATTGCAGTGCTGCACACGGCAGCCGCCGACGAAGCCAAAACGCTTGCCGGGCGACTGGCCGAGCTGACGGGCCTCGATCCGTGGGTCGTCGACGCCACCACGGTCATCGGGGCGCATATCGGGCCCGGGGCAATCGGCATCGCGGCCATGCTACTATAGGTATCGTCATCGAGGCCGCCTCGCCAATGCATCCAGCCATCGACAAGCTCACCAAGTTCATCCGGCTTGAAGCCAGCCGCGGCTACGACAACCGGGCCGTCCTCGGCGGGCTTGAGCGAACGATCGACCCATGGCGGGAAGAGGCCCGCGCCAGCGGCTTGAGCGGGGACCTGCAAGACACCATAGCTCGGACGTTGTCCGCATATGCCGTGCAGAGCCCGGCAGAGCGCCGGCTCAGTCTGGAGAGCCTGTGGCGCTTGCTCCAGGCCCAAGGCTTGTTGCCTGCGCCGGCCCAGCAATCGTCCTTGTCGCCAATCTCCGAGTCTGAACCGGAGGAGATCACGGGGACCGCTACACCGTCGCAGCCGGATGTGGCTATGCGCATCGAGAGGCCTGCCCCGTCCGCGAACATGGACGCTTCAGCCGGCGGGCCTCGCATCGCCGGCCAGGCCGACCCCAGCCCTCAGGACGAAGAGACCGGCAACGCGGCCTCCGAGGAGCCAGCAGAGGACTTGCTGGAGGGCGAGGACGAAGGCGTCGACCTGGCAGCGGATCGCGCCCTGGCGGCGGACCACTCCCCGTTGGAAGAGACGGCCTTCCGGGCGCCCCTGACGACCATTCCAGGCATCGGTCCCAAATCGGCCCACACGCTGGAGAAGCTGGGGCTCAAGACGTTGGGGGACCTGCTCTTCTACTTCCCGCGGCGCTACGATGACTACTCGGCGCTGAAGACCATCAACCGCATCTGGTACGGCGAGGAGATCACCGTCATCGCGACGGTGGATGAGATCCGCCTGCGACCGATCCGCGGCGGGCGAATGAAGCTGGTCGAGGCGGTGGTCTCGGATGGCACAGGCGCCCTGCGTCTGAGCTGGTTCAATCAGCCGTGGATCGCACAGAACTTGCAGCCGGGCAGAGCCGTCGTGCTCTCCGGTCGCGTCGATCAGTACCTCGGGCGGCTGGTGATGAACAGCCCCGAGTGGGAGCCGCTCGAGCGGCAGCAATTGCACACCAACCGCATTGTCCCAGTGTATCCGCTGACCGCCGGCGTCAGCGGCAAGTGGTTGCGCCGGGTGATGCACTCCGTCGTCAGCCGTCTGGCCCCACGCCTGATCGATCCCCTCAGCCTGGAGATGCGGCAGCAGGGCGATCTCGTCAACCTCGGTCGGGCTGTGCAGCAGATCCACTTCCCCGATGACTCGCACAGTCTCGAACAGGCGCAGCACCGGTTGGCGTTTGACGAGCTTTTCTACCTCATCCTGGGGGTCTTCCGCCAGAAGCGCGAATGGCAGTCGCTGCAGTCCACTCCCTTCCACGTCAGCGACGAGTGGATGCAGGCTTTCCTCCAGGGCTTGCCCTTCGTTCTAACCCTGGCCCAGCAGTCGGCCATGCACGACGTGCGAGCCGATCTGGCCGCCACCAGGCCGATGAACCGTCTGCTGCAGGGGGAAGTTGGATCTGGCAAGACCGTGGTGGCGGCGCTGGCCATCGCCATCACCTACCTGAATGACCACCAGGCCGCGATCATGGCTCCGACCTCGATCCTGGCCGAGCAACACTTCCAGACACTGCGTGCGCTTCTTGGCACCTGCGGTGTCCCATCCGAGTCGATTCGGCTGCTGGTCGGCGCCACGCCGGAGGCAGAGAAACGCGAGATCCGCGAGGGGTTGGCCGGCGGCCAGGTTCGGGTGGCGATCGGGACGCATGCCCTGCTCGAAGAGCCGGTGCGCTTCCACCGGCTAGGGCTGGCACTCATCGATGAGCAACACCGCTTCGGGGTCGAGCAGCGGTCGATGCTGCGGGCCAAAGGAGGCTCGCCCAACCTGCTGGTAATGACCGCCACGCCCATCCCGCGTTCACTGGCCCTGACCATCTACGGCGACCTGGATGTGAGCGTGATCGACGAGCTGCCGCCCGGGCGCTCACCGGTCGAGACCCGCCTGCTGCTGCCCATCGAACGCAGCCGCGCCCATCGCTTCATCCTGTCGCAGATCGATGCCGGACGGCAGGCGTTCATCATCTATCCATTGGTGGAGAGCGGGGACAAGACGGAAGCCCTGGCCGCCGTCGAGGAGCACAGCCGCCTGCAGGAGAAGGTCTTCCCGGATCAACGCCTCGGACTGCTGCACGGACGGATGCGCCCCGACGAGAAGGACGAGGTGATGTCTCGTTTCCGGGCGGGTGACCTGGATATCCTGGTCTCGACGTCGGTGGTCGAGGTCGGCGTGGACGTCCCCAACGCCAGCGTAATCCTGATCGAGGGGGCCAACCGATTCGGGCTGTCCCAGCTGCATCAGTTCCGGGGCCGCGTCGGACGCTCGGAACACCAGTCGTACTGCCTGCTGCTACCCGACGCCGAGGATGCCGCCAGCAATGAGCGCCTGAAAGCGCTGGAGAGCACTACCGACGGCTTCCGCCTGGCCGAGCTCGATCTTGAGCAGCGCGGCCCCGGCGACTTCCTGGGCACGCGGCAGTCGGGCTTCGCCGAACTGCGCCTGGCGAAGGTCACCGACATCCAGCTCGTCGAGAAAGCGCGCCGTCTTGCCGGCCAGCTGTTTCAGGACGATCCCGATCTTCAGCTGCCGGAGCATGCACGCCTTTCCGCCAGCCTGTCCCGCTACTGGGCAGGCACGCAAGGGGAGATCAGCTGATGGTGCGAGCCGTATTCCCGGGCACATTCGATCCAATCCACAATGGCCACATCGACATCGCCGAGCGCGCCTGCAAGCTCTTCGACGAGCTGATTGTGGCGGTCTACGACCGACCGCTGAAGAGCCTGCTTCTCCCACCGGATGAGCGGTTGGGCTTGGTCAAGGTGGCATTCGCCGGTCACCCCAAGGTCAAGGTCGTCGGGTACTCGGGGCTCACGGTGGATTTCTGCCGCAAGGTCTCGGCCCAGGTGATCGTTCGCGGCCTGCGCGTCTTCTCGGACTTCGAGCATGAGTTCCGTATGGCGCTCGCCAATCACCGCCTTGCGCCGGAGATTGAGGTGGTGGCCTTCATCACCAGCGAAGAACACAGCTTCCTCACCGGCTCGACCGTGCGGGAGATCGCTTCGCTTGGGGGCAACGTTGAGAGTCTGGTGCCCCGGCACGTCGCCCAGGCGCTGAAGCGCATCATGGGTGACGGCGGCGATGATCGGCAGATGACGTCCCTCCGGGATTGAGTGGGATTGACCTGAGTTCGCGTTGGGTGTACGCTTCGGCCCGAACCTTGCAACCAAGGCGAAGGGCCCATCCGACCGGTGAGGTGGACCGGAGGTATTCATGGACATTCTTCACTTGGTAGACCGGCTCGAGGAGCTGCTCAACGAGAGCAGACCTATCCCCCTCACCCACAGCGTGGTGGTGGATGAAGACCGCATCCTGGAAATCATAGATCAGATGCGGATCTCGATCCCGGAAGAAGTGAAGAAGTCTCAGCAGCTGCTAGCCCAACGAGACCGCATCCTGGCCCAGGCCCAAGAAGAAGCCAATCGGACGATCAGCCTAGCCAAGCAGAAAGGGGATGAAATGGTCGCCCGCGACGCCATCGTGCAGGCGGCCCAATCTCGCTCCGAGCAGATCCTGGCCCAAGCCAGGGTGGACGCCGAGTCGATCCGCCGCGAGGCCGACGACTACATCATCGAGTCCCTCGGCTCGCTGGAAGGCGAGCTGACCCGTCTGATCAACCAGGCTCGCAATGGGGTCGCCAGGCTGAACGCCGACCGGCAGCGCGTCATGCGCACAGCACAGGATCAAGACAACGACCCCCTGACGGACGCATAGGTAGGCGACCAAGACAGCCACGCACGGACGGCCCAGCACGCAGTCCGCAGATGACAATCTGAGAAGAAAGAGCGGGGATCAGGCTTTGGCCTGACCCCCGCTCTGCTGTTGCTTTGGCCCAGAGCCGACGACCCCAGCTCAGCCGCCCGGTGGTCCGGCTTTCTCTGGCCGCGTGGCGCCCTCCCTGATACGGGCGCGAACGGCGGCCGCCTGCAGGAAGGCATGGAACAACGGATGCGGCCGGTTGGGGCGGGAGAGGAACTCGGGATGAAACTGGCTGCCGACCATGAACGGGTGATCCCGGAGCTCGGCGATCTCCACCAGCCGGCCGTCCGGCGAGACCCCGGAGAACACCATGCCGTGCGCAGCGAGGATCTCACGGTAGGTGTTATTCAGCTCGAAGCGGTGGCGGTGCCGCTCGAAGACCTGCGTCTTGCCGTAGGCAGTTCCGGCCACGGATCCGGGAAGCAGATTGCAGGGATACAGGCCCAGGCGCATCGTCCCCCCCATGGTGTCAATGCCACGCTGTTCCGGCAGCAGGTCAATGACCGGGTGAGGCGTGCTTCGGTCGAATTCCGTGGAGTTGGCGTCCTCCGATCCGAGCACTGTGCGAGCGAACTCGACGACCATCAACTGCATTCCAAGGCATAGGCCCAGATAGGGGACTTGGTTGGTGCGCGCATACCGGGCGGCTGCGATCTTTCCTTCCACTCCACGCGAGCCGAACCCGCCCGGGACTATGATCCCGTGGGCGGATTCGAGCTCCTGCCAGCCCTTGCCCTTCTCAAGCTCGGCCGAGTGCAGCCAAAGGATGTCTGCATCGACACCGCTCGCCAGCGCCGCATGCCGCACGGATTCGCGAACGCTCATGTAGGCATCCTGCAGCTCGACATACTTGCCAACAAGGGCGATACGCACGGCCGGCCGCGAGGTGCGGGTCCGGGCAATCAGCGCCTCCCATTCCGACCAATCCGGCGCCTGGCGCGCCGCCAGCCCGAGCCTGGACAGCATGTAGTCCCCTAGCCCCTCCCGCTCCAACAACAGTGGCACCTCGTACAGGACATCCGTCGTCACCAACGGGATCACAGCCTTTGGCTCGACATCACAGAACAGGGCGATCTTCCCCCGCAAGTCCTCGGGAATCGGGTGGTCGGAGCGGGCGACGATTGCATCGGGGGTGATACCGATAGATCGCAGCTCGCGCACCGAGTGCTGCGTCGGTTTGGTCTTCAGCTCGCCAGTCGCGCCGATATGCGGCAGCCAGGTCACGTGGATGAAGGCGGTGTTCTCTCGACCAAGATCGCTGCGCATCTGCCTGAGCGCGTCCAGGAACGGCAGCCCCTCGATGTCACCTACGGTTCCGCCGACCTCCACCAAGATGATTTCGGCATCGGTCTCCTTCGGAACCAGGTTGATGCGGCGTTTGATCTCATTGGTGACATGGGGGATGACCTGGATGGTGCCGCCCAGGAAGTCTCCCCGCCGCTCGCGCGAGATCACCTCCGAGTAGATCTGGCCAGTCGTGACATTGCACACCCGGCTCAGGCTGATGTCGATGAATCGCTCGTAGTGCCCAAGGTCAAGATCGGTTTCGGCCCCGTCGTCAAGAACATACACCTCCCCATGCTGATAGGGGCTCATCGTGCCGGGGTCGACATTGATGTATGGATCGAGCTTCTGGATGCTCACCCGGAAGCCGCGCTCCTTCAGCAGCTTGCCCAGAGCCGAAGCCGTGACGCCCTTCCCCACCGAACTCACCACGCCGCCTGTCAGAAAGATGTACTTGGTCATATCGCCTCCCATGCTCCTACGGGTCCTGTAAAGCGGTGGGGAGGTCATCCTTGGGAGGACCTCCCCACCGATCAGTGTGTCTCTGCCACAAGGCGCTGGCGCGGACCATCAGCCCACCACTTTAGCGAGATCCTGAGCCGCGCGCCGCATTTCCAACATCACCAGCCCCAGCCGTGCCTGTTCCCTGGCCAGAACGGTCAGCACGGCGTTTCCGCCGGCAGCCATGAGGATCACGTAGCCATCATCTCCATGGATATAGACCTCATCCAGAATCCCACGGCCGAGTTCGCCGGCAATCCGCTCCCCCAGGCTGAGCATCGCCGCCGACATGGCCGATACCCGGTCTTCCTCTACACCCGAGGGGAGCGAAGACGCCATGATCAATCCATCCACGCTGACGACTGCCGCGGCCTGGATATCCGGAGTGTTGCCCTGGAGGTCACGCAAGCGGTCCACCATCAGGTCTGTGCGAGTCTTTTCCACTCCCTGCCTCGTCGCGCACAACCAAACGGGCGAAGTCTAGCATGGCCACAAGCTTCGGACAAGCCCTGGGCGCCGAGGAAGCGGCGGGTGACCCTGACGCTGGGCGGTGACGGCGGGGTGGAGTGCCTGGTCGTCCGTCGCCAGACCGACTGCAAGGCGATCGGCGGTCGTGCTCGGCCGCGAACAAGCCCCGCTTAGGAGTTCGGTGTGGGTTCCAGCCCCGGTATCAGGTGAACCGTCATCTGCCCGGCGTCGAGGGCCACCCCCAGGACGACCGACTCGATGGCGGGCAGCAGGATCTCACCGAAAGCAGCGGAACGGACGACGTAGACATCGTTAGCTCCGGTTTCAAGGATGTCTTCGATCTTGCCAAGATCCTGCCCCTGGTCTGTGACAACCTGCAAGCCGAGGATCTGCCAGTAGAAGTACTCACCCGGCGGGAGCGGGGGCAGGTCGTCGACACGGACGGCGACATCTGCGCCTCGCCAGCGTTCGGCCTCGACCCGGTCGCTGCAGCCCTCGACCTTGAGCAGCCAGCGGGCGCCGTGGAGCCGGCAGCTGTGGACCGACCTCGACACACGCTCCGGCCCGAGGAAGACCAGCGAACCTGGCTGCAGACTCCGGATCAATGTTGATACGGACACCACCAACAGATCGCCGCGCACGCCGTGCGGACGCACCACGCGCCCGGCGGCAACATACCTCGGCTCCGTCCGGGCGCGTGGATTGGCGGTTCGGTTTCTCTGGGCTGCCATTCCCGTCAGAGGATGTCGAGCGTTGCCCGCACCCCCTGCTTGGCGGCAGGGACGCGCAGCAGCTGGCGCATGGCGTTGGCCACCCTGCCACTGCGGCCGATGACTCTGCCCATGTCCTCATCCGAGACGGTCAGCTCGATCTTGGCCTCGCGTCCACGCTGCTGGGCAACCACCTTGACGGCCACCGGGTCATCCACCAGCGAACGGGCGATGTACTCGATCAGCGACTTCATCACAGACAGGCTGCGAGGGTCGCTTTCCTTGCCGGGGACATCGGAGGACCTAGGCCGCATCGGTTGCACCGGCCGCCTCCTCCTGGCTGGGCTCCTTTTGCGCCTTCTTGGAGGGCTTGGAGCTGGTCACATCATCACGGCGGGTGCGGGGGTCGTAGGCCGTTTTCGCCCCGGCGCTGGCAACCACCGCCTCGATCTCTTCCCCCGCCCGCACCCGGTCCCAGCGGTCCCAAGCCCCGGAGGTCTTCAGGACCTTCACCAGCGATACGGACGGCTGGGCGCCATTGCGCAACCAGTAGAACAGTCTGGCCTCATTCAGCTCGACGGAGGCGGGGCGGGTCCGAGGGTTGTAATGACCAAGGATCTCCAAGAAGTCCCCGGTCGCCGGGTCCTCCTTCTCGGCCGCCACAATCCGATAGCTGGGCTGATGTTTGGCACCTACACGGCGTAGTCGTATTCGAACCATCGTCTTTCTCACTCCTACTCGTTTACGTTGGCTATTCTAACCTACCCGGCGGCGAAGGGATGCTGGAAGAACCGCACACGCCCCGGGCACTTCCCTGGGTCACCCGGCCCGTGGCCGGGGTAAGCGCCCCTCGGCGATGCGCCGCCCGGGCTACCCTAGAGCCTTCATAATACTGCGCATTTGCCGATACTGCTTGAGCAGTTGACTGACCTGCTGCACGATAGTGCTGGGCTCGGCCGCCACCAGCCCGGCATGCAGAATCTTCATGACCTGCTTGAAGCGGTTGAGCGCCCGCGAGTCTTGTTCACCAAGCGTCTTCTTGCGCAAAGGCCCGAGCGGCTCCCTGGTAGTTGAGGTCCGCCTCCAAAAGGGCAACTCGGAGTTGGCACATGCCGGCGTCGATGTCAGCCAGCTTGAAACCACCGCCTCCGGCCACTCCATCGAGGACCGATTGCAGGCGTTGGCCCAGCGTCTCAACCATTGGGCGGATTGGCCACAATCATCCGCCGGCCCTTGGGCACAACCAACCGTGCCGGGTCGGCGGGTTTCACCATGTTCCTGCGGCGAATTCTAACGCCGGCGGTAAGGACGGTCAAGGATTGTGCAGGTCGGTGACGGCGCGCAGGATACGATCTCCGATCCGTCCGGCGCGGTCGAGGTCGGATTGCTCTAGCACGACTACGATCACCGGCGCCGATGCCTCCTCTCCCGCTCGCGCCAGATACCAGGCCAGCCGCCCCTGGTCCGCGCCTGCGATGGCTTCTCCGGAATAGGATGGCCCGGGCATGCCCTTTGCCTGCAGGGCAGCCGCAACCTGCCGGGCCGTCTCGGGAGAGAAGACATGGATCTCCCGCTCCAACTCGGGCCACGCATGCCATCTGCCGTCTGCGCCCTGGACGGCGTCGACCAGGCGAACGGGCGGGAGGGCGCCCTCCCCAGTCGTCGCCGCCCAGGCACGTGCCAGCTCCAGCGGCGTAAGCGTCCGCCAGCTCTGCCCAACGGCGAGGCGCTCCAGGTCGGTAGCTGAATCGTCGCCCATGGCGGCCGCCAAGTCCCCCGGCACAGCTCCGCCGCCAGGGAGCGACTGCATGGCAGCCTCCAGTGCCTCCGGCCCCAGCACCGTACCAAGCGCCGCCAGCGGCGTGGGACACCCAGCCTGGAGCCCCGCTCCGAGTGTGGATTGGGCCGGCGGCCGGGCACAGGCCAGGCTGACGCCATCCACTGCGAATGATCCCCCGACATCCGGCACCGGATCCTCCAGGCTCGCCTCGTTGTTCTCGAGAGACCAGGCGACGACCCAGGGGGCCAGAGCTAGTCCTGGCTGGTAGGACGACTGCAATGCCCGGTTGAGCAGAGGCGCTCCCGGGTCCTCCAGCAGTTGTTCCCAGTCCGCAATCAGTGTGGCGGGGTCGAAGCTGGGGACGGACACCATGGCCAGCACATCCCCGTGGGAAGGGTCCATGACCAAGGCCGCACCGCGCTCGCCGAGCATCGCCTCGAAGACCCGATCCTGGATCTCGAGGTCAAGTGTCAGTCGCAGGTCCTTGCCCGCCGGGGGATATCCGTACATCACCTCGGAAAGCAGGACCTGCAGGAACGGTGCGCCCTCCTCCCCGCGCAGGTATCGGTCCATCGACTGCTCGATGCCCATCAAACCATAGGCGGGCGAGTCGAACCCAAGCACGCTGGCCGTGGCAGCGCTCGAGTAGCTGCGGACGAACTTGCCGGCCTGCCCGACGGACTCGGCGAGGGCGGTTCCGTTCCGATCCAAGATGCGACCACGGAGTGAGAAGCTCTCCGCCTCCACCCGCCGCAGGTTGTCCGTGCGGCTGACAATAGTGGGGGCGCGCACGATTCCCCAGTAGCCGGCGGCCAGGGAGAGCACAACGATTGCCGCAATGAATCCAGTGAACACGTTTTCAAAGGGACGACGCCGCTGCTCCACGGTGGCTGTGCCGGTCGACATGACGAGCAGCAGGCCCAGCGACAGGAAACTCGACAGAAGTGAAGTGCCCCCGTACGAAACAAACGGGAGGGTGATGCCGGTCAGTGGAAGCACGCGCAGCACACCCGCCAGGATGAACACCGCCTGAAGGCCCAGGTTGATCGCCAGCCCCCCGGCCAGCATCTGCTGAAACGGATCGGGGGAAGCCGCACCGATGTGCAGGCCTCGTCCCACCAGGACGGCTAGCAGTGCCAGCAGCGCGACCGCCCCTGCCAGGCCCCACTCCTCCGCAATCGAGGCGAAGATGAAGTCCGAGTGGGCGACCGGGACGTAGCCGGGGGCGCCCAATCCAGGGCCGCTGCCCAGCAGCCCACCTGAAGCGATGCCGATCAAGGATTGAACGATCTGATAAGAGCCGCCAAGCGGGTCCTGCCAGGGGTTCACATAGGCAGCCAAGCGCGATTGCACAACCTCGGAGGTCAGCGCCGCGGCCCCACCCCCGAGCAGGGCTAGGACCAGGCTGACCACGACCACTTCCCAACGCCCAGAGGCAAGGTACAGCAGCGCCGTCAGCAAAGCGAGCAGCATCATGCCGCTTCCGAGGTCCCGCTGCGCCAGCACAAGCAGGGTGGATACCCCCCAAACGGCTAGAAGCGGAGCCAGCGTCGCCCATAGCGACGGTGGACCTCGACGCCAACCGAGTTGGATTCGGTCTGCAAGGTAGGAGGCGAAGAAGACAACCAGCAAGAGGCGTAAGATCTCGGAGGGCTGGAAGAAGATTCCACAACACCCGAGCCACAGCCGCGGGGATCCGCCCGAGGGGTGTGTGCCCAGGACGAGCGTCAGAGCGGTGAGGACCAACCCAAGTAGCAGCCATAGGTAGCGGTAGCGGCGAAGCCATTCCAAGCGCGCCGGCAGGAGAACCACGGCCATCATCGCTCCGACTGCCAGACACAGCCACACCAGTTGACGGGCGCCGAATCCGGGGACGAGACGCCAGATCAGCAGCACGCCCCACCCCGCCAGCAACATCGCGACTGGAAAGAGCAGCGGATCTCGCCTTCTCGACCGTTTCCGCAGCAACACGTGACCTGCAGCCGCCGCCGCCAGCCAGGCGGGGACAATCGGCCAGTGCCCTAGTCTGGCCGCGCCCGAAAGCCACTCGCCTGGGCGGACTACTGGCGACAGAGCAAGCGCAACGCACCCGAGCAACAAGAACGCCAGGGCCAGGCCAAGCAGGCCGAGCTCCATGCGGTCGCCCGAGCCTTGGCTGCTAAGGGTAGTAGCGCCCAACAATCGGCCTCAAGCGATCGAGCGTTTCGGCAGGGATCGCCCGTCGATGCGTGATGAAGGCGCCGGACATGGCATTCGGGCATTCGCAGGACCGATCGCCGCCGAGCGCCGCTGCGAGTTCCGACAGCACGGCCTGTGCCACTCTTGTGTTGGCATTCAGGGTCTCGAGCACCATGTCGACACTCACGGGCACTTCTGCCAGGTGCCAGACATCATAGTCGGTGACGTGGGCCATGACGGCGTAGCACATTTCCGCCTCTCGAGCCAGGAATGCCTCCGGCGCCGTCGTCATGCCGACGATCGACATTCCCCAGGAGCGGAAAATGTTCGACTCAGCCCGGGTGGAGAAGCGTGGGCCTTCAATGGTGATGCTGGCGCCACCGTGATGCACCGTCGCCCCGGCACGGCCCGCGGCCTCGGCCAGGCGGGTGCTGAGGTCCGGGCAGAAAGGATCCGGGGCACTAACGTGAGCTACCAGGCCACCGCCGAAGAACGAGCGCTCGCGTCGATGGGTCCAATCCATCAGCTGATCCGGCACAACGATGTCGCCAGGGGCGAAATCGACGCGCAGCGAGCCACAGGCGCTGATGGACACCAGGCGGTCCACGCCCAGCATCTTGAAGGCCAGGATGTTGGCGCGGTAGTTGACCTCGTTGGGGAGCAGGACATGCTCGGGACCGTGCCGGGCAAGGAAGGCGATGCGCACACCCGCCAGGTCTCCGATCACCACTGGCGAACTGGGCCGACCGAATGGCGTGTCCAGGTCGAGCCTATCGACGATTGACAGCCCTTCCATGGCGTAAATGCCCGTCCCGCCGATGACACCGAAAAGGGGATTCATGTTGCAGCCTCCGTCTAGCGTGCCTTGGCTCTCGACCGCCGGCGCGGCTAGCCTGCCCGCGGCGGTCGCGCTTAAGCGTCCGTGGCGGGGCCTGGTCCTTCGGACAGATCGGCGCTGTGACCCGGCTGAAGCCGGAAGACCACCGCGCCGAAAGACACCAGGTCACCATAGGTGATGGCCAGCGGATCCGCCAGCTCAAGGCCGTTGATCCGGGTGCCGTTACGAGATCCCAGGTCCTCCACAAGCCAATGCCCCGACGTGAACGACAGCCTCGCATGGTACGACGAAACCGACGCATGACCGAGGACAAGGCTGTTGTCCCGCGCCCGGCCGATCGTGTTCAGCCCCCCGAGCTCGAAGGAGGGCTGTTCGCTGCCCGGCTCCGCAGGCACCAGCGACGCCCGTGGCGTTTCTGCCGCAACCTCCCTCTGGGCTCGCAGCCCGCGCCACAATGCCGCCAGGGTGACCGTCAGGAAGGCGTAGAGCACGGCCGCCAGCGCCAGCCGCAGAAGCAGGAAGAGCACCGCCGGGGTCATGCCTCGTCTGCCGCGAGCGGTGGGTTGGCTTGCGAGTCATCCATCGGGCTCCGGACTTGCGGGGTGAAGTCGCCGGTGGCGTCTGTCCCCGACTCCGGATCCTCGCCATACACCAGAGAGAAACCCCCGATTTCGATCATGTCCCCGGAGTGAAGCAGGCATTCCCTGATATGCCTCTTGTTGACCTGGGTCCCACTGGCCGACCCGAGATCGAAGAGAACGTACCGCCCGCCCCGGGCACGGATCTGGGCGTGAGCACGCGAGACATCCGGCCCGTCCAGCGAGATCGTGTTTTCCAGTCTCCTGCCTATCGAGATGACCGACTGCCTCAGCGCGACATGCTGACTGCCGTCGATGATGATGAAGGCACCGCCGGGGATTCGCCCCGCCTGCTGGCTGTCAACCTGGGCTGTCATCGTGTCACCCGCCTGCGTGTGCCAGGCGACGGCGCAACATTCCCCGGACGGAACGGATGGGTCCGCCACGACCCTGAGGGCGATCCCACCCGGTACGGCAAAGCCGCGCCCCCTGGCGGCTTCGAGCACCGCATTCGCCAAGTGGGCTTCAAGGCCGGAACTCTGCCCCCGGATCTGGGCCATGTCTTCGGGGTTGAACGAAACCAGGAATCGGTCCGGGGCATGGGCCGCCCCCTCCAGGCCGAGGTATGCGCCCTGGTCCAGCGCCTGGGTCAACTGAGAGAGGACAGAATCCGGTTTTTGTTCCGCGCCGAACCAGCGCGGCAGGATTTGCTCGATCAGGCGGCGCAAGCGCGCCTCCCAGGCGGATAGAGTGGAAGCCATGCAGCTGGATTATACGTGGCCGCCAGAGGGTGAACCCGTCAGGCGCGGCTAGCCCCGGTCGCGCACGTCTCGCCGACCTCGGGCAAGAGGTGAGCTACCTCTTCGAGGGCTTATGGAACTTGGATGTGCGTTTGACCAAGTCCGCCGGAATGCGCAGGTCAAGTGGTGTGATCGTATCCCGATCCTGGCGAGGTTTGGCCGGGGGCTTGTAAGGAGGTGTGAACTCTGGTGGGCCGGAGGCGTCTTCCCCGTAGATCAAGTCCACGCTCGCCAGGGCGATCACATCGCCCGGCTCCAGGGTCTTCTCACGGACCAACTGGCCGTTGACGCGGGTGCCGGCGGTCGAGTCCAGGTCGAACAGCACGTATCGCCCATCCTTGGCCCGGAGCTGGGCGTGCCGTCGCGAAACGTGGGGATCTCCAAGCAGCAAGTCGTTTTCCGGGCTGCGGCCAACGGCTACCACCACCTTGTTGAGCGGGAAGTGCCGCCTGCCTTCGACGATGAGAAAAGCCCCGCTGGGGATCTGGTCATTCCCCGGGGGATCCAGCCGGATGCTTTCAGTGACCTGGAGCGGATCGCGGCTGTGCCAGGTGATCAACCGAACGGCTTTGTCGGGCAAGGTCGGATCACTGGCAATCGTGACATGCGGTGCGCGCAGCAGAAGGAAGCCGCTGTCTCTGAGCACTTCTGCCAACACGCCCGACAACTCCTCCTGGACCGGAGCCAGGGCTCGCTCGGCGGGAGCCATGTCCTTGGCGGACAGGCTCAGCGTGTATTGATCGGGGGCGTATCGCTTCCCCTGTGCATCGGTTCTCGAGGCAGTTCGGATTTCGTCTGCGAATTGCCGCGCCAGGTCGGCCGCAGAGATGCTCGGGCCGGCGAGGCGAGGCAGCAGGACCTCGAGACGAGGTTGAAGACGGGCCTGGATTCTAGTTATGGTGTCGGACATTGTGCTGTCGAATTATAGACGGCCCCTCACGGCCGGCCAATGGTAGCTTCGGCTATACTGAATGTTGTGGCAAGCGAGTCGTTCATCGAGCTCGATCACACTGCCGATGTAGCCTTGAGAGCCTACGGTCGCGACCTGGCCGAGCTGTTGGCCAATGCCGCTGCCGGCATGATCACGCTGGCCGGCATCGAAGCCGAACCCGGCCCCGGTGTCTCCGTGGACATCCATCTTTCGGCGACCGATGCCGAGAGCCTGCTGGTCACCTGGCTCGAGGAGATTCTCTCACAGGCCGAGGTGGAACACACCCTACTCAAGCACTACTCCTTAAGGGTGATCGATTCGACCCGGCTCGAGGGCAACGCCCGGGCGATGCCGATCCGGAGCGTCACCAAGGTCATCAAGGCGGTCACCTTCCACCGGCTCGAGATCCTTCCCACCGGTACCGGTCTGGAAGTCACCGTCGTCTTCGACGTGTGACAGGCAGGTCGCCATGGTCAAGAAGCAGGACTTCCGACGCTTGTCTCAGTATCGTTGGGAGCTGTCCCGCGGTTTTCGCCAGGACATGCGTGTCCCGGTGCAGGTCTTTGCCGATGACTCGCTGCTGGAAGCTGCCCTGAGAGATGCCTCGCTCGAACAGGCAGTCAACGCCTCCACGCTCCCCGGCCTGGTCGGAAATGTGATCGTGATGCCGGACGTCCACCAGGGGTACGGCTTCCCGATCGGCGGCGTGGCTGCCAGCCGCCAAAGCGACGGAGTCGTTTCCCCGGGCGCGATCGGGTATGACATCAACTGCGGCGTCCGCCTGCTTGTAAGCCAGGTCAGCGCCGAGGCCGCCCGCCCCCACATGGAGCATCTGGCCGGGGCGCTGGATGCCAACTGTCCCAGCGGCGTCGGCGTCCAGGGCAGCGTTCCGCTGACGTCGAAGGAGCTCGATCGTGTGTGCCGGGAGGGCGCCACGTGGGCGCTCAAGCAGGGGTACGCGCTTCCGGAGGATCTGGTCTGCACGGAGGAAGACGGCTGCATGCCGGGCGCCGACCCGGCACATGCCAGCCCGCGGGCAAAAGAGCGAGGCCGTCCGCAACTGGGCACTCTGGGAGCAGGAAACCACTTCATCGAGGTCGATGTCATTGATCAGATCTTTCATCCGCAGGCCGCTCAGGCGATGGGGTTGGTTCAGGGCAACCTGGTGGTGCAGATCCATTGTGGGTCGCGCGGTTTCGGACACCAGATCTGTTCGGACTTTGTTCGGGAGCTTCAGAGCGCCGTCCGGCGCTTCGGCATCACCCTGCCGGACCGGGAGCTCGTTTGCGCGCCGCTTGATTCGGCGGAAGGGGAGCGATACCTCTCGGCCATGGCTTGCGCCGCCAACTACGCCTTCGCCAACCGGCAGATCCTGGCGCACCATGTTCGCCGCTCGTTCGAGCAGGCGCTGGCGGGCAAGACGCATGGCTGGCAACTACATCAGGTCTACGACATCGCGCACAACATGGGCAAGATGGAAGAACACCTGGTGGAGGGCAAGCGAGTCAGAGTCTGTGTCCATCGCAAGGGCGCCACCCGCGCCTTCGGGCCCGGTTTTTCCGGCTTGCCCCCGCAATACCGTCAGCTCGGCCAGCCCGTGCTCGTTCCCGGCAGCATGGGGACGGCGTCCTGGGTTCTGCTCGGCACGGCAGCCAGCATGGAGCTTTCCTTCGGCTCGACCTGTCATGGAGCGGGCCGGGTGATGAGCCGCAAGCAGGCGAGGCAATCGATCCGCGGCCAGCGCCTTCGCGATGACCTCGAGCAGAGCGGGATTCGCGTTCGGGCCGGCTCGCTGTCCGGTTTGGCGGAGGAGGCGCCGCAGGCCTACAAGGACGTGGATGCCGTGGTCGAGGTCGTGACGGCGGCCGGAATCGCAGCCAAGGTGGCGCGGCTGCGCCCGATGGCAGTGGTTAAGGGCTAGCGGCCGGCTTCAGGCGGGAGGCAGCAGCCGCACGAACCGGCGCTTCCCCACATTCAGGACGGCCGCCGCCGAGAGGTCCAGCACGGCCGCCGGGTCATCCAGGAGATGGTCGTCCAAACGCACGCCCCGCTGCGCAATCAGCCTGCGAGCCTCACTCTTGGTCGAGGCCGAGCCGCTCTCAACAAGCACGTCCACCAGCGTCTGCCCCGAGCGGATGCGGTAGTCAGCCATCCCTTCGGGCGGCTGCTGTTCCTGGAACACGCGACGGAACGCGCTTTCTGCCGGGGCGACCGCAGCCTCGCCGTAGTAGATGCCGACGATCTCCCGCGCTAGGCGCATCTTCAGGTCCCGGGGATGCAACTCACCGCCTGCCAGATCACCCTCGGCCACGGCGATCTCCGCCGGGGTCCAGCGAGTCACCAATCGGGCGTAGGCTCCCATCGCCGGGTCGGGGATGCTCATCACCTTTCCGTACATATCCTCGGCAGTGGTGTTGAGCGGGATGTGGTTCCCGGACGATTTGCTCATCTTGACCACCCCATCCGTGCCCGGCAATATACCCAGGATGATGCCGATATTTGGCTTCTCGCCCAAGAACTCCATTACCTTGCGCGCCGCCGTAACGATGTTGAACAGCTGATCGGTGCCGCCCACCTGCACGTCGGCCCGTAGGCTGTAGGCGTCGTAACCCTGCATGAGCGCGTAGAACGTCTCATGCAGGTAGATGGGATCGCCGGCCTCCCAACGCTTGCGAAAGTTATCGCGGGTCAGGAACTGCTGCAGGGTGAAGTTGGAGGCCAGGCGGATTAGGTCGGCGAAGTTGAGCTTCGACAGCCAGACATCGTTGAACTCGACGCGCGTCGACTCCGCGTCCAGGATCTTGAACGCTTGTCGGGCGTAGGTCTCGGCGTTGCGCGCCGTCTCCTCGGGCGATAATTGCGGGCGAAGCCTGTCCTTGTCAGACGGATCGCCGATCAGAGAGGTGAAGCGCCCGATCAGGAAGACGACCTCGTGCCCGAGTTCCTGGAACTGGCGCAGTTTGCGCATTGGGACCGTGTGGCCAAGGTGCAGGTCGCTGGTGCGCGGATCAAAGCCGCAGTAGACACGCAGAGGGCGGCCCTCGGCCTTGGCCTGCTGTACGCGCTGCGCCAGCTCGGAGGCCATTGCCTGCTTGAGCGTCTCGTCGCCGTACTCCGTCCCCTGCATCAGCAGATCGACTTGCGCTTGCATGCCTGGGGAGCTCATGCGCACCTCCGGCGCTCAGCCTCGGCGTCCAGGGCGCCCCTGCGAACCGAAATCGACGAGCGAACCCAGAGAGGCTGCCCGCTCGAGCGGTCGGGCTGTCCAGCATTATACAGCCCGGTGCGCGATCGGCCGACGGCGGCAGGCTTATTCGAGCGCCGAGCACCAGCAACCGAGAATGGCGCGCGGCCCCGGGCGATGGAGGCCGGGAGGCCAGTCGCGTATAATCAGGCTCAGGATCGTGGAGGTCGCATGTCTCGCCAGACGCGTATGACAGGGCGCGCCATCCGCAAAGGCTTCCTGGACTACTTCGCCGAGCGCGGTCACACCATCGTCCCGTCGATGTCACTTGTGCCTGGCGGAGACCAGACGCTTCTGTTTACCAACTCCGGCATGGTGCAGTTCAAGGACGTGTTCCTCGGCTCCGGGACGCGTCCCTATACTCGTGTGGCCGACAGTCAGAAATGTCTGCGCGTCGCCGGCAAACACAACGATCTCGATGACGTGGGACGGGACGATTCGCACCATACGTTCTTCGAGATGCTGGGCAACTGGTCCTTCGGCGACTACTACAAGGCGGAAGCCATCTCCTGGGCCTGGGAACTGTTGACCGAGGTCTGGGGTCTCGACGGTCAACGGCTGTGGGCGACCTGCTTCGAAGACGAGCAAGGCCAGATCCCGATCGACCAGGAGGCGGCCGAGATCTGGGCCCGCCAGCCCGGATTCAACACCTCCCACCTGCTGTTCTTCGGCCGCAAGGAGAACCTCTGGGAAATGGCCGATACCGGGCCTTGCGGGCCGGACAGCGAGGTCCACATCGATCTCGGCCCACAATACTGTGACCTCTCGTCCGTCGCCGGACACACTTGCCGGGTAAACGGTGAGTGCAAGCGGTTCCTTGAATTGTGGAATCTGGTCTTCATCCAGTACAACCGGTCCACCCCGACCCAGCTCGAGCCGCTGCCCAACAAGCATGTGGATACGGGCATGGGCTTCGAGCGCCTCGTTTCGGTCCTGCAGGGCGTCGACTCGAACTACCAGACCGACCTGTTCACGCCGATCATGGACCGGATTCAGAAGCTGGCCGGGCACACGCCCGAGCAGCGTGCAGAA